>JBMFMH010000045.1:0-12767 GCA_049970775.1 bacterium
GAAAAGAAACCTTAAGTCCTTTTCCCCTTGTTCGTGGCGAAAAGCGAGAGCTTATCCCTTATATCCACTGGCACCCTGGCAAGCACATTAATCCCTTTCTCAAGGAAATCCTCGCCGAGCACCCTGCCCTTTTCGTATAACAAAGAGAGGACATCCCCTCTATCATAGGGAATGACAAGCTCCACCAGACAGAGCTCCTCCTCCAATATCCTTGCTATCTTTTCCAATAGCGCTGAAATTCCCCTTTGCTGAAGGGCGGAGATGAAGCAGACATTGGATATCCCCATTGGCAATTTAGCCATTACCTCATGGATATTTGCTTTATCCATTTTATTTATGGCATAAACCATCTTCTTCTCCCCCACCTCTATCACTTCCGCTAATATTCTATTTACTGTAGCTATCTGCTCCGCCATTTTGGGATGGCTACCATCGGCGACATGGAGGAGGATGTCCGCTTCCCTTACCTCCTCAAGGGTAGCCCTGAAAGCAGCTATCAGGTTGGGTGGCAAATCCCTAATAAAGCCCACTGTATCAGTGAAAAGAACCACTCCTCCACCCTTCAATCTAACTCTCCGAGTCGTAGGGTCTAAGGTAGCAAAGGGGCGGTTATCCACATATACTGAAGCTTTAGCAATTGCATTCAAAAGCGTAGATTTACCCACATTGGTGTAGCCAACGAGGGCAATTATCGGGGTGTTCTCCGCTCTCCTCAAAAGACGCCTCCTCATCCTTTGCTCCCGCACCTCGTCTATCTCCTTCCTCAATTGATTTATCCTGTCCCTTATCCTCCGCCTATCATACTCCAGCTTCGTCTCACCCGGTCCCCTCGTCCCTATTCCTCCTCCCAAGCGGGAGAGAAAGACTCCCCTTCCCGTTAGGCGAGGCAATAGATAAGTCAATTGGGCAAGCTCTATCTGTAATTTCCCCTCTTTTGTATGGGCTCTCTGGGCGAATATATCAAGTATAAGCTCCGTCCTGTCAACGACTTTAGCTTGGAGAATGTTTTCCAGATTGCGATGTTGGACAAGATTCAGGCTGGCATCTACAATGACCAAATCAGCATCCAATTCCCTTATTAGGACGGCGAGCTCTTCCGCTTTACCCTTTCCTATGTAATAGAAGGGGTCGGGCTCCTCCCTTCTCTGTCTTACCTCACCCACGACCTCCGCCCCAGCGGAAATAGCCAACTCCTTAAGTTCGGCCATCCTTTCTTGCCAATCCTCACCCTGCTCTAACCCAACCAATATAGCGCGCTCGTTTGCTACCCTTCCCCTTGAGAGTTCAACCAATTTATTGATTTCCTTCACCTCTTGAGAGGAAATTTTTTATCCTTCTCACAGCCTCCCTTAATATCACCTCCGCCTCCCCCTTTACCGTGAGGGCAATCCTCACATATCCTTCGCCATTTTCCCCATATCCCCGTCCAGGGGTTACCACAACTCCTTCTTCATTCAGCAATCTTCCCGCCCATTCAGCTGAGGAGTAGCCAGAAGGAATAGGAATCCAGATGTAGAATGTAGCGGGAGGTGGTGAAACATCCAAACCTGCCTCTTTTAACCCATTCACCATAATATCTCTTCTTCTCCTATAAACCTCCCTCATTTTCTCAGGGTAGCCATTGGGATTCTCAAGGGCGAAAGCAGCTACATCCTGAATCGCCATAAACACCCCTGAATCTATATGGGATTTAAACGATGCCAAGATGTTTATCAATTTCTCCTTTCCCACGGCAAAGCCAACCCGCCAGCCCGTCATATTGAAGGTCTTGGAGAGGGAATGAAACTCTATCCCTATCTCCTTTGCTCCCGGAGCGCTCAAGAAGGAGGGCGGTGGCGATTCGTAATATATCTCGGAATAGGCGCAATCATGGCAGACGATTATCTCGTTTTCCAGAGCGAACTCAACGACTTCCTTGAAGAAGTCAAGGGGAGCAATGCTTCCCGTCGGATTGTTTGGATAGTTCAAAAACATCAGCTTGGCTTTCTTAGCCACCTCCTTAGGGATGGCTTTCAAATCGGGCAGGAAAGCATTCTCCCTTCTCAGGGGCATAAGGTAGGGAGTGCCTCCTGCCAAGAGGGTGTTATTTTTATAGACTGGATAGGCTGGGTCGGGGACGAGGACGATGTCCTCTTTACTTTCAACAAGCGCCCAGATTATGTGGGCGAGCCCTTCCTTGCAACCTATCAGGGACAGGACCTCCTCCATTTTCAACTCCACTCCGAATCTTCTCTTATACCATTTTATAACTGCTTCCCTGAAGATAGGCAAACCCTTTCCCGTCTCGTCATAGCGATGATAATCGGCATTCAGCACCGCTTCCCGCATCCTCTCAACTATATGAGGAGGGGTGGGCATATCGGGGTCGCCGATTCCCAAGTCAATTATCGCTAAGCCCTTCTTCTCCGCTTCCTTTCGTGCGGAGACCAGCTGGGTGAAAAGATAGGGTGGCACTCTTTCCAATCTGCTCCTCATTCTCTCACCTTTTCCTTGATGAATTTCTCCAATTTGAACTCTCCTTCAAACACTTCCTCCGCTGGACCGGTCAGGAAAACCTCTCCCGCTTCTTGCCATTCCACCTGAAGATTACCTCCCTTTAAACGCACCTTTGCCGTTCTACTCGTTAATCCTTTCAGAGCGGTAACAACAAGGGAGGCACAGGCGCCTGTCCCGCAAGCAAGAGTTTCCCCAACTCCCCTCTCCCAAACCCTTACCTTCAACTCCTCCCGGTTCAATACCTCCACAAATTCTACATTCGTCCGATTGGGGAAAAGTGGATGTTTCTCAATCTCTGGTCCGATTTTCTCCACAGGGAAGTTCTCCACATCATCAACTAAGATAACACAATGAGGATTGCCCATAGAAAGGGCTGATACCTCCCACTTGCGCCCTCCCGCTCTCAATCTCATATTCAAGGGATTATCCTTTCCCTTTACTGGGATGCTTTCCCTCTGAAAGACGGGTAATCCCATACCAACCCTTACTCCCTCCACCTTTTTACCTTCCGTTAAGATTTTGACCCTTTTTACCCCTGCCAAGGTCTCTATATCTACAGCTTTCTCCTCCCACATTTTATGTTCGTAAATATAAAGGGCAAAGCAGCGGATGCCGTTTCCGCACATCTCCGCCTCTGAGCCATCGGAATTGAAGATACGCATACGGAAATTCGCGACTTTTGAAGGGAGGAGGAGCAGTAATCCATCCCCACCAATGCCGAAGTGCCTATCACAGATGTTCCTTGCCAGAGTATCCAAAGGGACATCCTGCAAGGTCTCCTCAAAGCAATTTATGAGAACGAAATCGTTTCCTGTTGCTTGTAATTTAGTGAACTTTACCATTTTCTAAAATTATAATATCCCCTTCATACCAATTTCAACTCTTTTTGGAGAAATACCTCCCGTAAAATCTCTTTGAACAACCTCTCCGCTTCCTTTTTCCTGCTCGGATTAGCCACTAAGGAAAAGCGGTATGTGGTTTTCGCCGAGTCAAAGGAGGATATATTCTCTATTTGGGGAAGGGAAAGCAAATCTTCACCTAATATATTCTTCAACCTTTCACCTGCCTCCTTTACCGCCTCCTCTATCCTATCTCTTTTCTCCTCGTTTGATAAGGCGATTTCGGATGAAATATAAAAGCCACCCCGAGAGTGATTGCAGACCTGCGTTATACTGCTGTTTGAGATTATATACAGCTTACCATCCTCGCCCCTTATCCTTGTAGTGCGGTAGGTCATCGCTTCAACCGTTCCCGTTATTCCAGCTACCGTCACCATATCCCCTACCCTAAACTGGTCCTCCATTACTATGAGGAAACCATAAAAGGCATCACGCACGAATGTTTGCGTCCCCAAACCGACAGCCACACCAAGCACACCCGCAGCGCCCAGGATAGGCGTCGTCTTTATGCCGAAGATATCCAAAACCATCAAAATCAATATGAATAGTAGCACCAGAGAAAAGAGGCTGTTAAGAAGGGAGCGTATGGTCTTGACCCTTGCGGCGGTGGAAGGGTCCTCCTTTCTCTCAAGGGGTTGGGTAATCTTGCGAATCAATGCTTTCCCTATCAAGCTCACCAGCCAGAAAAGGAGAACAAGAAGGAGGATTTTCCCACCCTTTAATATCACCTCTGGAAGATTAGTCTCAAGCTCCTTTAAAAGCCTCTCGCCGAGCGACATTGAAGATGTATTATTCGGAAGCGGTTATCTCTTCCCTCACCCCTACCGGTTCCTGATAATCGCATCCTTCCCGTAGACAGACGAGGCTCACCACTTCTCCCTTAGCAACCTTCTCACCCAAAATGAACCCGCACTTGGGGCAAATATGATTCGTGGGCTTTAGCCAGCTGGCAAACGAACACTTGGGATAATTTGAACAACCATAAAACGCTCTCCCCTTCTTCGTCCTTCTCTCCACTATCTCCCCATCGCATCCCTCCATAGGACACTTCACACCGATAGATTTGGTTAGAGACCTTTTATACCTGCAATTTGGAAAATTTGAACAGGAAATGAACTGCCCATATCTTCCGTATTTCAAAACCAAGGGAGCACCACAAAGGGGACAACTTTCCTCAAGCTTCTCCTCTTTTTTCTCCTCCTTTTCAATCAGGGAGAAGGCTTTAGCCAAAGTCTTGGAGAAGGAATCGTAAAACTTCTCCAAAACGAAGTCCCAGCGCAAGATTCCCCTCTCTATATCGTCCAGCTCCTCCTCCATCTTAGCGGTAAAGGAAACATCCACGATATCGGGGAAATGTTCAACCAAGAGGTCGTTTACCTTAAAGCCCATCTCCGTTGGGATGAGCTGGCGGTTCTCCCGCACAACATAATTCCTATCCAAAAGGGTTTGAATTATCACCGCATAAGTGGAGGGACGCCCTATCCCCTTTTGCTCGAGTGCCTTGACCAAGCTTGCATCGTTGTAGCGAGGTGGTGGTTGGGTGAAATGCTGGCTCGGAATGAGCTCTATTAGCTCCAATATCTCACCTTCCAAAAGCTCCGGTAGGGCTATCTCTCCCTTTTTATCCTCGTAGAGGATGAGGAAACCGGGAAACTTCACAACGGAACCAGTTGCCCTGAAGATGAACTCCTTTGCAGAAATATCAACGGTCGTATGGTCAATAACCGCTTCCTTCATTTGGGAAGCGAGGAACCTTCTCCAGATGAGCGTGTAAAGCTTCAACTGGTCGGAGTTGAGGTAAGGAGCGAGCTTCTCCGGGGTGCGGAAAACGCTCGTGGGGCGAATCGCCTCGTGGGCGTCCTGTGCCCCTTCCTTTACCTTGAACCTGCGGGGAGCGGGAGGAAGGAACTCCTCGCCGAAATTCTGCTTCAAGAACTCCCTTGCCTCTGTTAACGCGCTCTCCGCTATCCGCACGGAATCGGTGCGCATATAAGTGATGAGACCTACTGTGCCCTCGTCTATATCTATTCCCTCGTATAACTGCTGGGCAATGCGCATTGTGCGAGCGGGAGTAAAGCCCAAGCGATTCGCCGCTTCCTGCTGAAGTGTGGAGGTTATGAAGGGCGGTGGCGGATTCCTTCTCCTCTCCTGCTTCTTAATGCTTTGAACCCGATATTCTGCCCCCTCCAGCTCTTGGAGGATTTTATTTGCTTCCTCCTCGTTCTTTATGCTTACCTTCTCGCCATTCCTTGTTATGAGGAGGGCATCAAAGGGGAAATACTCCCTTTGGGAGGTTAGGCGAGCAGTTATCGTCCAATATTCTTCCGGGACGAAAGCTTGGATTTCCCTTTCCCGCTCGCAGATAAGGCGCAATGCTACCGACTGCACCCTTCCCGCGGAAAGAGTTCTGAAGCCGAGTTTGTCCCAAAGGAGGGGGCTGAGCTTATAGCCGACGATTCTATCCAAAATCCGGCGGGCATGCTGGGAGTATACCCTGTTCATATCAATTGAGCGAGGATGCTTCAACCCCTCAAGGACGGCGTCCTTCGTTATCTCGTTGAACTCAATGCGAAGGGGATTCTTCAATTTCAATACCTGAGAGAGATGCCAAGCTATTGCCTCACCTTCTCTATCTGGGTCTGAGGCGAGATATACCTCCTCCGCATCCTTCGTTTCCTCCTTCAATCGCCGCACGACCGCCCTCTTCTTCGGGATTATAACGAATCTGGGAGTGAAGCCGTTCTCCAAATCCACTCCGAGGGAGCGTTCGGGAAGGTCCCGAATATGTCCCATAGAGGCGGTTATCTTAAAACCGTCCTTGAGGAAACTCTTAAGCGTCTTCGTCTTCGCAGGCGACTCAACGATTATTACCTTCTTAGCCATAGTAATTTATATTTTACACTTTTCTCCTTTTCTTTTCAACTCACTTCGCTAAAACATAGTGGTCGCCGGGAAGCCTTTTCACCAATCCCTTGATTTCCAGAAGAGTTAGTAGGGAAGCAACACGAGAGGGCGGTAAGCCCGCTTCCTTAGTTATGTCGCCGATGTATCTTTCCTCGTGGGATAAAAGCTTCAGCAATTGCTCCTCCTCGGGAGGGAGAAACAGGCTCGGGGAAGGTTTGATTGGGGAGGGATGGGAAATCTGAGAGGGAATTCCCAGCTCTTGTATTATATCATCCACGAGCTCCACAAGCTTTGCCCCTTCCTTTATCAGCTGATGCGGTCCTTTTGAACGAGGGTCCTCTATGTTCCCTGGCACTGCAAACACTTCCCTCCCCTGCTCAAGGGCGAGGTCAGCTGTGATGAGTGCCCCCGAGCCTTCGGGAGCTTGAACGATTACCGTCCCCAAGGAAAGACCGCTTATCAATCTGTTTCGGATGGGAAAATGCCAAGGTTGAGGAGGAACCCCTGGGGCAAACTCGCTTATCACCGCTCCCCTCTCAATTATCCTATCCATCAGCTCTTTGTTCTCCTGAGGATAAACGATGTCAATTCCGCATCCCAAAACAGCTATCGTCCTCCCTCCACCATCCAAAGCACCTCTATGGGCGGAGGTATCAATTCCCCTCGCTAAACCCGAAACGACAGTGAAGCCCCTTTGAACAAGCTCACCAGCCAACTTGTGCGCTACGCTCCTCCCATATTCAGTGGGGCGCCTCGTTCCAACTATCGCAACGGCGAACTTGTCCTCCTCTTTTATCTCCCCTCTAACATATATAACAGCTGGAGGGTCGTATATCTCCCTTAAATTGGGGGGATAGTTGGGGTCAAGAATGGTTATGATTTTCGCCCCCACCTTATCCATAATCCGCAATTCCTTCTCCCCACCTTCTTTCCTCAAAAATTGTATCTTCTCAACATTCTGCTCCGTTATCCCTTCAACTTTTAATAAAGCCTCCCTACTCGCTTCAAATATCTCTTGGGGAGAATTAAAGGCTTGGAGAAGCGCTAATTTCTTGCGGGGGCTTATCTCTAACTTGCTGAATAAAACCCAAGCTTCAATCTCTTGCAAGGCTTATCCACCTTCCTTTGGGGAAGCAGATACCTCGGCTTCTTCCACTTTTGGAGGAGAGGAAACAAGCTTCAGCTCCAAATCCTCAATCTTTCCCGCTAAACCGCCCAATTTCTTATCCATATCGGCGATTTTTGCCTCTATATCCCTCTCCCATCTCCTGCGCTGCGACCCTTTATGTAGGGCGATAATCCCAGCCAAAATTAAAGCAGCAGCTGCGGAAGCGAGTATTATTTCCCATACATAGGCTTGTAATTGATAGTTTCCCGGTGGTAAGGTGATGGTGATTAAGTCCTTGTTCAGCTGAGCTACCCAACACATCCCGAAGGCGAACAGCAAAGCAAAAAGCATAGCCCAAATATACATTTTTTAAACCTCCTTATCTTAGATAGTAGATTGTTGGTGTTTGCCCTCTTCCCGCACCTGGGGCAAGGGAATTATCTATGGTGAATTTCCATTCTTTTTCCGCCGAATTGCCGAACCAGTCGGAAACTTTTAGCGATATCGTATGCTCTCCCTCGGGTATGGGTATTCCCGGCGCTCCCGAGGGATTATAATCGCACTCCAACTTTCCAGTATTGGGGTCGAATTTATAAGCCTTGGGTGGGATTATCTTACCGTCAACCTTAACGATTATGCTCATACTATCTATTCCCGAGCCTTCATCCGTTAGAACAGCGGAGATTGTGAGGGGAACGGGAAGCCCCGACATAGGACCCCCTTCCGGCCAGATATCACTTATGATTGGTGGGGAGACATCAAGAGGTTGAGAGGTGAAACAGTGAAGAGTGCCTAAGTCGTTGATAACGAAGAGATAGCCATTAGCCCAGAGGGGCGCTGAATAAATGGGAAACTGCTGGCTGGTCAAGGGGAGCGTGGGATAATAGAGGGATACCTGGGGAATTTGAGGGGAGACTATTCTATACTGCCAGCGAAGCTTTCCTTTCTTATCAATGGCAACGAGCAAGCCGTTTGCTGTCCCGAAATATATATAATCGCCGTATAACATTGGGGAGGTGGTGATGGATGCTCCGGCATTGTAAGGCGTGTAGCCTTCAATTGGTCTGCCCCTAATTGCATCTATTGCGTAGAGCTTCCCATCCTTGCATCCAGCATAAAGTATATTGTCAACCAGAAGGGGTGTGGCAGTTATTACATCGGGAAGGTCAACTCGGCGGATTTCCCTGCCCGTCAGGGGATTTACGAAAAGGATAGAGTTTCCCGCCGTGGCGTAGAGGTATCTATCACCCATTATGGGAGAAGAGGAGACCTCAGTGGAAGGAAGAGGCACCTTCCATTTAAGTTCCCCCTCTGGGGTGAGGGCGTAGAGATTGATGTCGGCTGATTCAAAGAAAATCAACCCTTTACCATAAGTGGCGCTGCGAGGTATATCATCGCCCGCACGGAATTTCCATTTCAACATCTTCTTTACATCCTGAGCTTCTGGGTCCACTGCATAGAGGGTGTTATCAAGGCAAGGGAAAACGAGGAGATTGCCCACCAATATGGGGGCGGCGCAAACCGCCCCTCCCGCCTGAACATTTATAAGGCGAACCTGACGCCCTTCCTTGTCCAAAACATAGATATTGCCATCGCTAGCAGGCACGAAAATGTAATCCTTGTAGAGGAGAGGAGTAACCCTGACGGTAATTCCCGCTGGGAGGGTAAACTTCCATTTAGTTTCTCCTGTGGCAATCGCTATTGCGTAAACATTGTTGCCAGCGGAAAGATAGAGAGTTTCTCCATCCACAAGGGGCTGAACGATGCTTCCCTGCAGGAAGGTCGTTGTGTATTTCCAAAGGAGAGCGAAGGGCGGTTTTGCCGTCTCCTGTGGAAAGGAGGAAACAGCAATAGCGAGAAGGATTACAAAGAGAAAAAGCTTGCTCCTCTTCATTGAAAACACCCCCTTGGGGTAATTTTTATTATTTTATTAAAAATAAAGAGAGCGGTCAACTTTATTTTAAATCTATTATAACCGCTTCCTCCTTACAATCGGGGAAGTAGGGACATTTAATGCATTCACCCCAAACCTTCCTCGGCAAATCGTCCTTATCAATGAGACGGAAACCAAGCCTCTGGAAGAAAGCAGGCTTAAATGTGAGGGCAAAAACCTTGTTTATTCCCAGCTCCTTAGCTTCACTTAAGCAGGCATTCACGAGCATCTTCCCCAGTCCTTTCCCTTGGTGCTCCTTCTCAACCGCAAGCGACTTAACCTCCGCTAAATTGTCCCAGAGGATATGCAAAGCACAACAACCTATCACCCTTCCGTTTTCCTCCACTACGAAGAAATCCCGCATATTCTCGTAAATCTCGCTCTGGGAGCGAGGAAGCATCTCTCCCTTCTGGGCGAAATGATTAACTATTCTATATATTTCTTTCACATCTTTTATCTTCGCCTTTCGCAAAATCATATGGATAATTATAATGGTTGGAAAAGGAGGAGAGAAGATATGAGGATTAAGGTTGCAACCGTATCTATGGCGCTTGAGCAAAGGAAAGCAAGAAGAATTGAAGATAATCTAAGGTATATTGAGGAGCTAATGGAAGAGATTAAAGATGTTAAGCCTGACATTGTTGCGCTTCCCGAGGTTTTCCCTTATGCCGGCATTCCCCTCAAAGCAAGGGAGGTAGAGAAAACAGATGCAATAAAGGATTTTATGAGTGAAATGGCAAACAGATACAAGGTTTATCTCGCTGGCTCAATATACGATAGAAGGAATGGGAAGGTCTTCAACACCTGTTTTTTATTCAGTAGAAGAGGGGAGATAATAGGAAAATATGACAAAATACATCCCACAGAGCCGGAAATGGAGGAAGGCGTGGTTCCCGGAAGCGAGGAACAAGAACCGATAGAAACCGAGTTCGGCATAATAGGTTTTCAAATATGTTTTGATGCGAACTGGTCTATGGGCTGGAGGAAATTAGTGGAAAAAGGGGCAAAAATGATAATATTTTCCTCCGCCTATCCCGCAGGGAGAATATTGAACTCCTTAGCCCTTCTCAACAATGTCTTCATCGTCGCTTCAACCTGGGAACTAAAATCGGGAATAATTGATGTAATGGGAAGATGGCTTGTAAGGACGGATAGATTCTCCCCTTGGGTCTGGAGAGATATAGAGCTTGAGGTGGGTGTTTTCCACTTGGATTTTCAGGAAAGCAAGCCGAAAGAGATAAGAGAAAAATACGGGGACAAAGTAAGAGTAGAGACATTCGGGGAGGAAGCTCTCTTCACCATTGAACCCCGCTCTGAAGAATTGAGAATGGAGGCTATTATAAAAGAATTCTCACTCGTTCCCTATAGGGATTACCTTCTAAGGGCGGAGGGAAAGCAGAAAGAGAAACGGGAAAGCTACTCATAGGAGTGAGTGAGGGAACGCATCACCCTGATGGTCTCCTCCAGCTTCCTGTATTTCTCCTCCAGTTTTTTAAGCTCACTCCAGGGAAGATTTTCATCCTCTATCGCTTGATAAATCACCGCCCCCTCGCACTCCTTTGGCACCGGCAACCCGGTGATATAGCATATGGTAGGGACGAGGTCGGCTATGTTAACCTGTCTCTCCAAGGAAATCCCTTTCTTTATCCCTGGACCGCTCAACATCAATAGCCCTTTCATTGAGCCGATGGAATATTCCCCCGATGTGATGTGGCGTCCATGCTCCCCTGGCGCCTCAGCGTAGGTTCCAAATACTATATCTCCCACATTCCTCCCACGCAAGCCAAGGAGAATCGCTTCCTCCTTACGCAGGACGAAGGCGAAGGGACATCTCCCCGTTCCAGGGTCCCTATAGGAAAAAAGAGCATTTATGATTTTATCCCTTACATTTTCATAATCCTCATCTTCAACTACACCGAAGGGAAATCTGCTCTTCAAGTTAACCCAAATGTAAACAGAACGGTCCTCAAAAGCTAATGTTTTCTCCCAATCTATCTCGCCGTCCTCCTTGAAACACAAAAGTCCATTAGCTTCAAGTATCCTGTTAATGCTTAATCCTTTGTAATCAGGATGAGTTGGGCAAGCTCCATGGTCGGAAACAATCGCGATTATAGCATCATCACCCACCGCTTCTTTTATTCTCCCCACCATTTTATCAAGAGAAATATAAAAGCTTCTCTCTAATTCAGAGAGCTCTTTCCTCAATTCGTAATCCGAGGAGTGGTCAAGATTATTGAGGATTAAATGGTAGGTGTGGTCGGGAGCGTGGGCGTGCATATAAAATATGTCCCATTCCTTGCTCTTCATAAGGTAATAAGCTACTTCCCCTAGCCAGATGTTTTCCATATCCAAAATCTCCCCATAAGTCCTATAGTCAATCCAGCCCAAGGTTACCGCATCCTCCATTGCCCGAAGAGGCAATCCCTCCTTTATTTTCTCCTCTATTTCCCTCGCTAAATCAGCTGGATAACAAGCCCCCTCAATGGAACAAAAAGTGGTGAAATAGAGCCTCATTTTGCTTCCATCCTCAGAAAGCTCCATTAGCTTGACCTTAAAATAAGCGTCCCTTTCGCCTTTCTCAGTCTGAAACCTCAATTTCGCTCTCTCGCTCCATTCCCTCCTTTTTACTTTAAAGACCGGCTCTCCCTCCTTCCCTTCATATCCCTTTACCTCGCCGGAGCTTGGGTCTACAAGGAGGAATAATTTGATGGGCTTTACTGGGAAAAGGTTGTTGTATTTGCCCACTTCCACCTCCGTCTCAAGGCATTTGCCCTCAGGGATGTTCTTCCATCCCTTACAGGGAACAAGGGAGATTTTATCCGCAAGCGGAAGGTCGTCCATTGTTACACATTGATGGTCGGCTATGTTAATCAACCACCTCCAGCCCAAAAGTCCCTCTCCATTTTCCTTCATTCGCCAATCGGTTATATGAAGCCCGAATCCACCTATCTGAATTCCGTTCTTTATTTTCGGCGGCCAGGAGGTAGGGTAGTTCAGCACTATCGTCTTTTTGCCCACTCTCTCTGCAGCTTCCCAGATGGTTTCAGCCTTCACATCAGATGAGCGGAATGCTTGCATACAATTCTGGGGAGAGCCAGGATAGCCATCATCCTTGGGAATGTGGAAGCAGGTAATCTGATGCGTTCCGGGGTAGGCTCCCGTAGCTATCGTCGTCCAATTGGGAGGGGTGATTGTGGGATGGGGAACAAGGCAATTCTCCATCCATACACCGTTTTTCCTTAAATTATCAAGATTGTGAAGAACACCCTCTTCCATCAACTTGAGAAGGGACTTCGTTATCGGTGCATCAAATCCAATAACAACAACCTTAGGCATATTTTTTTACACCTCCTAAGATTAAAGGGCTAATAAGTTATCAAGTTATATTTAAATATTTTATCAATTGCAAGGCTTTATGTAATCAAAT
>JBMFMH010000046.1:0-12752 GCA_049970775.1 bacterium
GCCTCGCTTTGCTCGGCACCCCTTCAAGGAAGGGGAATTACAAACAGGATAGGAATGTTAAACTTAATCCTAAATTTGACAAAGAGGGCTAAAGTTGTATAATTTCAATCGGAGGTGATTCTTGCTTTGCCAAGAACGAAGTCGGCGCTCAAAGCTCTTAAACGAGCAGAGAAAAGAAGAATGAGAAACAAAGCGATAAAGTCCGCTTTGAGAACTTATCTTAAAAAGGCTCTTTCCGCCATAGCGGAGAAGGACAAAGAGAGGGCTCAACTTGCTGTAAGGGAAGCTTGCAAGCGTCTGGACAAGGCGGTGAGCAAGGGAGTTCTGCATAAGAATACCGCCTCCCGTCAAAAAAGCAAGTTAATGAAAAAACTTCAGGAGCTCCTCTCCACCTCCTGAGTTTCCCCTAAACTATGTATTCCCGCCACTTTGAATATAAAGTATTCCAACCTCTCCCTTGCGTCAGCTCCTTGCTTGATGTCCATATCTATTTTTAAAAGGAGCCGGAAAAGGGAGTAAAGGGCTTTCTTGCTGAACCTCCTCGCTTGCCCCTCCAATCTCCTCGTTAACCAGTCCTTCCCTTTTACAACGAAGCTTATGCTGTTATCACCCTGTAGAAGATAATCTCCTATATCCCCTCCCTCCAACTTATTTAAACCTGTTCCCCTTTCTTGCAAAAGCTTTACTTGGAATAGTAATCTCGCTTGGGAAGCAAGGGCGTGAAGGATGATGAGAGGAGTCCACATATCCCCTGTCTCAAGAAGGGAGGAGAGAGCTCTCATAGCCTCACTTGTCCTTCCCTCAAAAACCGCATTCACGAGCTCGTAGGTTTTCACTTCCTCGGTTTCAACGACTAAATTCTCTATATCCTCCCTCTTTATCACCTGCCCCTGAGCAAAGGTGGCGAGCTTTTCTATTTCGCTTAAAATCTTGTGTGCATCCATCGGCATTGAAGTGAGTGTATAGAAAGCTTCCCTTGTCATTTTCACACCCCTTTTCCTCAACTCCTCTCTAATCCAAGCTTCCTTTTGGGCTTTGACCTCTTTTTTATCACCGGTGAAGAGAAAAGACTTCACAATAGCCATTTTCATAAGTTCCTTTTTCAACTCTGGACCCTTTTTCCCCTTTTTTAAATCCTCCCAGCTCTCTATGCTGAAAACGATTATCGTTGAGGGCGGTATTTTCCCTAAATTTTGGGCTATATTTGACTGCTCCTCGCCGGATAATTTAGATAAATCGCTCACTATTATTAGTCTATGTTCGGACATCACGGGCATCATACTTGCTTTAGAAAGGATTTGCTCAGCTGTTGCCTCTTTCCCTTTTAATACATCCAGATTGAAAGCCTTGAACTCACCGCCAACATATTTCTCTATCAACGATTCAATGAAATCTTTCTTCAGTGGTTCCTCACCTATGAGGAGATAGATGTTCTTACCATCTGCCATTTCCTCATCCTCCTGACTTCGTTTATCCATTCTATCGCCAATCTAATCCTCCTTTCTTCAACATCCCTTCCATAGCATACCTCCTCGCAAACGCTCGTTATCGCTCTAAGTTTCTCTCCCAAATCCGCTGAGACAAAGGGAGAAACTTCTCTCAACCATTCCCTCATTGTATCCGTATCCCTACGGGCTGGCAACCCCATCCTTGCCAACT
This sequence comes from bacterium, assembly GCA_049970775.1. Taxonomy (GTDB): domain Bacteria; phylum Armatimonadota; class JACIXR01; order JACIXR01; family JACIXR01; genus JACIXR01. The sequence goes on from JBMFMH010000046.1 coordinate 1,660, forward strand.
TCTTGGATAAAGCTATGAAGGAAACAATCAATCTTTCCCCTATATCTTCCCTTTTCTTTTTCTTTACCTCCTCCCGCCAGCTGAATCGGAAGAGAAAAAGGAGAAGGGAAATGGATATGAAGAATAAAAGCAGGGGAAATATCTCCCTTTTGTGGAGAAGATAATAGCGCTGGAGGGAGAGGTATAAATCGTAAAGGAGAGAGCCTCCTGAAGGAGTGGGGTCGAATGTCATCCATCCTTTTCCCTTTATATAAGCCTCAACCCACATATGGGCATCCTTTTGCCTAACTATCCAAACATCCCTTTCCCTGTCATACTCGGAGACAGAGTATCCCACTGCTACCCTTGCGGGAATGCCCGCTTCCCGCAGAAGTATACACATAGCGGAGGCGAAGAAATCGCAATCCCCTTTCTTGCTCTTGAAAAGAAACCACTCAACCCCATTTTCGGAGGGAGAAGGAGCACCGCTTAGACGATAGGAATAATTTTGTTTAAGGAACTCCTGAATAGCCACCGCTTTCTGAAAGTCATCCTTTAAGCCTTCCGTTATCCTTTTAGCCAAATTCTCGGTTTTAGGGGAGAAGGGCTTTTGCAAGTAAATGGAAGAGATGAATGGTTCCTGCCAAGGCAAATCAGGCTGGGATATCACCTCATAGGAGATTTTTTCTTGAGAGAAGAATATAGCGGAAACGGAGTTATCAATCCCTTGTAGGAGATAATGTGGGGCAGTGGATGGAGCGAATCTAATCTCGCAGGGATGTGGTGGGGTTAGAAGATAAAGCCTCCTTGCGGTGAAGGGCATTGGAAAGGAAAATGCCCCGAAGAAGCCGATTGAGGGAGGAACCAGGAAAGGTGGATTTTCCTTCATAGTTATCTCTTGCCTGACCTTTGTGAAACGCGGTTTGATTTCAGAAAGAGAAAAAACGCCTTCTTTCCCTCTTATTAGATTATAGGTGTAAAGGTTTTTAACCCAATATCTTCCCGAGAAATACTCATAAGTTCCTGCCCTTAATAGAGAGGGAGCTTCGCCCTTTATCTCAACTATCACCTCGTTTCCCCTCGGCAGTCCTCCGCCCAAAAGAACCGCATTGGAAAGAAAAGAATAGCTTCCGAGCAAATCGCTTCCTGGAAAACTCCTGAGATGGATATATACGGTAGGGGTAGGGAGGGCTTTGGTGAGCCGTTGGAGAGGGAGGAAAAGGGAGAAAGCGATGGGAAGGGCTAAAAGGAAGAGAAATAAACCAAGCAAAAATAGAGGAGAAGGGAGTTGTGGGGATTTCTCTATTTCATAGGAGTTGAAAGTGAGGAGGAGAATGGAAAAGAGGAAACAGAGGGCTGTGTAGAGGAAAAGCTCTGGGTCAACGCTGTAAGCGGAGATTAAACCGAGGAAAGCGAGGGAGGGAACGATTGAGAAGAGGAGATAGCCGGGAGAGAAGAGGGTATAACTTCTCAAAACGACCAGCCAAAGGAGAAAATCCCCTATCACCAATCCGGGTTCCCCACCTGCCTCGGGAGGGAAAAGAAGAAGCCCCTTACCCTTAAAGGAATCTATGAGTAGCATTATCAAAAGAGAAGCTATGAAAAGGGAGGAATAAATCCTTTTTCTCTTGTGTCCCTTGAGAAGGAAACTGATTAGATATCCATTGAGAATGAACAAGAGGGAGGGAATGCGTAGGATGTTGCTCTCAACGACGGAGTAATAGGCGAATACGCCGCTGAGAGTGACACCGAGAGAGGTTAGATAGAGGAGTGTATCGCCCACAGCTTCTCTAACCTCTCTTTCAAGTTATCCTCCTTGCCTATTATCGCTACTCTGGCGAGTCCCTTCGCCGACTCAATAAAAGGGGTGGGAAACCATCCCTTCCTGCCATAAGAAGAAGCATCCAACACTATAAGAAGGGGGATATTTCCCATTTCCCTTTGTCTTTTTAAAAAGGGAAACAATGACTCGTCGGGAAGGGATGTCAAAATGACAAGGGAAGATTGTTCGTCAAGTTGAATATTATCCAAAAGGGAGGGAAGCGGCAAATTGGAGTTAGCCTCCAACCTTGCGAGAGTTTCCAATAAGGGTTTAAAGGAGGTAAAACGCAAGGAGCGGGGTTTGCCATTGCTATCGGTGAAGATGAGCGTTACATCGCCGCCATTAGTTAGGGTAGCCCAGGAGAGGGAAGCGGCGACCTTAAGAGAAAGCTCGAAAGTGTTGTCCCTTACATCGCCGAAGACACCCCTTGCGGAGCAATCAATGATGATAGTTTGGGAGCGTGAACCAGCTTGGGCGCGTTGGACAACGAAGAATCGTCCCCACTTTGCGGTCAAGCGCCAATGGACATCCCTAAGGTCATCTCCTTCCTGCCATTCCCTGACGCTTGCGAACTCCACGCCACCTCTTGATGGCTGAGCTCCTCCCATTCCCTCCTCGCCTCTACCAGCGAAATAAGGAACCGAAGTGAGCTTTACATAGGATGGATAAATAACTAACTCCCCTTCAACTTTCTGCCTTCTTCTAACCTGGAAAATACCGAGATAATCCCAAGCTGAAAGGATTATCCTGTTTATTTTGTAAACTCCTCTTTTCACGGCGAAGAAGCGTTCCTTCCCGACGCTCAAGTTTAAATTGAACGAGGCGGGTTCAATGTTCCTCAAGGGGGAAGGTAAAACAGAACTTGATGTAAATCTCGGGGGGATGAACCACTCCCTCTCTATTCTGTGAATAATCACCCCCTCCTCGCCTTGTGTTAATTCGGAAGGAGGTTCTATGCTTACTTTGATTTTCAATAGAGATATATAAGTTAATAGGAGGGAAGTAAGGGGGAGCGAGCAGAGAAAAGAAGCTATGAAAACGATGTGAGGCAACTTGATGATTATGGCGAGGATAAGGATATAAAACCCGATGAACAGGAGGGCTAACTGCTTTAATCTCGGGCTCACCAAGGTGGTGGCATCACCTTCATTTCAAAGGGACGGGAACCTTCCGTAGAATCTCTTCCATCAATGCGAGGACATCAACTCGCCTTTCAGGCTTGAGTATGAGCCGATGGGAAAGGATAGAAGGAAGTAAGTATTTGATATCATCGGGAAGAACGAAATCCCTTCCCTCTAAGAGGGCAAGCGCTTGTGCGCATCTCTGAAGATGTATTCCCACCCTGGGACTTGCTCCGAGGGAAACAACTGGGTGCTGACGGGTCTCCCAGAGAAGCTCTACGATGTAGCTTTGGATTTGAGGGGAAACATATATATCCTTTACCCTTTCCTGCAAAGCAACAACGATTTGGGGGTCAGCTACTGTTTTAACCTTTTCCACTAAATCATCAAGCATTTGGTGGTTCCTCAATATCTCCTCCTCGCTCTCCCTCTCTGGGTAGCCGAGGGAGAGGCGCATCATAAACCTATCTATCTGCGCCTCGGGGAGGGGATAAATTCCGTAATGCTCCACCCTGTTCTCAGTGGCGATTACGAGGAATGGCTCGGGCAGCTTATAGCTTACTCCATCGCTTGTAACCTGATGCTCCTCCATACATTCCAATAGGCTTGCCTGTGTTCGTGGCGAGGCTCGGTTTATCTCGTCAGCCAAAACGATGTTTGCGAAGATGGGACCAGGCTTGAAGATGAATTTTCCTTCTTTTGGGTCGTAAATGGAACCGCCAGTGATATCCGAGGGAAGAAGGTCGGGTGTGAACTGAATGCGCTTAAAGTTTCCACCCATCGCTTTCGCAATAGCCTTCGCCAATGTCGTTTTGCCTACCCCGGGAATATCGTCAATGAGAAGATGCCCTTTAGCTAAAAGACAAATAAGGGAGAGCTTTATAACCTCGTCTTTTCCTATAACAGCCTTCCGAACCTCTTCCGCTATGCTCTCTGCTTTGCTTTTAGCTTCTTCTATGGTCACGCTTTTGTCACCGTCTTTGGGTAGGATATACCAACGCCCGTGTAGACCCATTTAAAGGAGCCACAAACGGGGCAATGCCAACTTTCGGGCAATTTCACAAAGGACTGAGCCTCAGGATAGTATTCGTTCCGACAGATTCTACACTGCCATTTACCCAAGAAGTAAAGCTTATTTGATGTCATAAAAGGACCTCTCTTTTCTTCCTGCATAAATCTTCACCTCTTCAAGGTTATTCAGTATATCTATTTTAGATTGTTTTTATAAAAATTCAATGTTTTTTTAGCTTCCCTCCAAGGCGAGCCTTCTTATTTCCCGCACGGTTAGCCCAGCCAATCCCAACTTTTCCACTGTTCTTCCCTCCTCCCAGAAATCCCGCTTTAGCGCTATGCAAGCAAGCCTAACGATTGATTCAATCGTATCCACGGGTATTCCCAGCATCCTGCCTAGGGAGGCAATGGGAACGAGGCTCATAGGAACATCCTCAGTGAGATAGCGATGTTCAAGCGTTGGCGGCGCTTTTATTCCATAATAGCCACGATTGTTATGAATCGCCTCAAAAAGGGAGGAGCCAGCGGCGTCATAGGCTATGTAAAGCCACTCCCTTGCCGTTGTCGGTCTTATTCCTAATGCCTCCATCACCTTGCATCTCTCCTCGTCAAGCCTCTCCAATATGCTCGCTACCGCGGGGGTTACCCCCTCTATATAGAACTCAAAATCACCGTGAGTGGATTCAATCCGAGATGCGTTAAGCACACATATCGCAGGGTGGAAGACTGCCCCTATGTTGTTGAGGCTGGTGATGAATACATTTGCCTCAGGAACAAACTGAGGGAAAGCGGTTCTCAACGCCTTTACAACCTCAGTCGTTCGGTAAGCGGGGATAGCTGCCACGGGAATGCTGTTCTTTATGCGGAAGATGCGCACCTGTGCGGGATTAATGCTGCGGGAAGCGAAGATGAATGTTTGCGCCTCCGCTACTATCACATCCGCCTTTACACCTTTTTCCTTAAAAATCTGATAAACTTCCAATGCCCCGAAAGTCCTTCCGGGATTCAAAACGATTATCTGTCCATCTCTCAAATGGGGAGCCATCTGCTCCGCTATGAAACGATGCCCATTGGCGGGAACAACAACTAAAAGAACATCGCTTCCTTCCATTGCTTCTCCAGCATCGGTTGTAACAAGTGGAAGCTCCGCGAAACCACGCAAATCCGGATGCATCTCCGACCCAACTATCTCTATGCCCCCCATCAGCTTGATAGGTTGGATGCGTGGTTCACTGCGGTTATAGAGGCGAACCTTGAATCCCTTTAACGCCAGATAACCCGCCATTGCTTGCCCACCATTTCCCGCCCCAAAGACAGTAAAAATAGGTCTTCCTAACTCATCGGGCATACCTTATTCTCCTTCCTCCTTCCTTAAGGGAGATGTTATCATAGCGAGGGTCAAATCTCCCCTTGAACGCTCCAACACACCCCTTATCATATCAACCGTCCTGCGTAGATTACCCGTTATCGCATCAGGGTAGAGGAGGGAGGAAAGGAAATAGTAGACCTCCTCCATCAAGCCGAGCAGTTCCTCGCATTCTTCCAATTCCCCCCTTCTAATGCAATCAAGCAACATCCTCCTAACCTCCCCCATTGCCTCCCCTATGCCATTGAGGTAAGCGGTGTAAAGAACGCTTAATTCCCCTTGATTAGGAAACGGGGACTTCTTTTTTATGGATAAAATCACGCTTGCTTCCACCATTTCTTTCTCCGCATCATGCACGAAACCGGAATAACGCAGGTCAGGATGTCCATCAAGAAGGGAAAGGAGTTCCTTGTGTTTTTCCCTTGCTTCTGAGAGGAGCCTTTCCGCCTCGCATAGCTCACCTCTGTGAAGAGCTCTAATGGAGAAGGCGGAATCCCTCGTTATCTCCCTAGAGATGATGAGCGCTTCTTCTCTTGCTTTATCCTTCTCGTCAAGGATTTCCTTTGCCTCCGCCAACAACCGCTGAAAATCATATCGCATCTTTTAAAGCCTCCTTTTATTATGCTTTATTTTAGCGAAAATAAACGGAGTAATCAAATTTTCGGTAGTGTTTCAACTTATTAGAAGGAGTGCCATCCGTAGCCCCACCGGATTTGCCTTTTCATCATCGCGAGGAGCGAAGCGACGAAGCAATCTAAAATACGAGATTGCTTCGGGCTTCCCTTCGGGAAGCCTCGCAATGACGGAAGGAACACCCCGTCGGCAAAGCCGCCACCCCTCTATGAGAGGGGAATTTTACCAATTCCCCTTCCTTGAAGGGGTGCCGAGCGAAGCGAGGCGGGGTAGTTATTAGAACACCACGCCAGACTTCCTCTGGCGCTGCTCTTAAAGAAGGGAATATATGACTATTTCTCCTCTAAGCGGTTGAATTGCTTTCTTACCTCATCTAAAGATAGCCTGAGGCTGGCGATTCTCATAGCATAGCATTGAAGATTTAGGGCAACGGGCAGTGTGGCTATGTGGCAGGGCGCTGTTTCAACGCTCACGCCTAAACAGGTTAACTTCCCACCTACGCCCCCCGGTCCAATCCCCAATCCATTAACCTCCTCCATTAAGCTCCTCTCCCAATCATCCATCTCCTTCCCCTTTGCCCAACTTAAAATAGCTTTCTTCGCTAGGTATGCCGATTTCTCCATCGTCCCACCTATCCCTATCCCTAAGACCAAGGGTGGACAAGCATTCCAAGCGTTCTTCCTCAATGTCTGAAGAACAAATCTCCTGATGCCTTCCTTTCCCTCACTGGGAGCGAGCATTTTCAAAGCGGAGGCGTTCTCCGAGCCCGCCCCCTTCAGCATAACATCTATCTCCAAGCAATTCCTATCCCCTTCCTCAATGTGAATAATAGCCGGCGTATTGTCGTTTGTGTTTTTTCTCTCAATTGGATGGGAAACAATAGAAGCTCGCAAGAGGGAATCCTTGAAGGCGAGACGCACCCCCTCATCCACAGCTGACTGGAGATTTTCCGGCAGACAGATTCCCCCACCAATTTTAAAAAAAACGAGCACATATCCCGTGTCTTGACAAAGGGGCAAATTCTCTCTTTTCGCTATCTCCACATTCTTTATTAACTGTTCAAGCACCCAAAGGGCATTTGGAGAATCCTCCTCGGGAAATCTTTTTAAAAGCTCCTCGTGGTAGCGAGGATGAAGGGAAACGCTCGCTTGGGAGACGAGCTTATGAACGATGTCCTTGATAAAGGAAAAAGTAAGAGGGATTTTAAGTTCCTTCATTCGCCCAATTTATCAATAATCGCCTCCGTCATCTCGCTGGTGGAAGCGTTTCCTCCCAAATCATAGGTGACCCATTTCCCTTCCGCTATAACCTCTCTAACTGCTTTTTCAATCCTTTGACTTGCTTCTTTCTCTCCAAGATAGTCAAGCATCATAGCTGCTGAAAGGATAGAGGCGGTGGGATTGACCTTGTTCATCCCTTTATATTTGGGGGCGCTTCCATGCACCGGCTCAAAAACCGCCGCCTCATCCCCAATGTTCGCACCTGGGGCTACGCCAAGTCCTCCGATGAGTCCGGCGCAAAGGTCGGAAAGGATATCGCCATAGAGATTGGGGGTTACAAGCACATCGTAAATGTGAGGCTTCTGGACGAGTTGCATAGCCATATTATCCACCAATCGCTCCTCAAATTCTATCTGAGGGAATTCGCTTGCAACCTTCCTCGCTGCCTCTAAGAATAAACCATCAGTGAATTTCATAATGTTCGCTTTGGTGATGCAGGTCACCTTCCTGCGGTTGTGCTCAATAGCGTAGCGGAAGGCGAACCTGACGATTCTCTCGGAAGCATAGAAAGAAATGGGCTTTAGGGTTATCGCCGAATCCTCCCGAATCTTGCCATCACAGAGGCTTATTATCTTCTTCGCTTCCTCAGAGTGGGCGGGAAACTCCACGCCAGCATAAACATCCTCCGTGTTCTCCCTTATCACAACGAGGTCTATGTTCTGGAAAGGAGTTTTAGTGCCGGGAATTGAGCGGGCGGGACGAACACAGGCGTAGAGATTAAGGAGCTGACGAAGAAGAACATTCACGGAGCGATAGCCTCCACCTATCGGGGTTGTTATGGGACCCTTGAAAGCGACTTTGTTTTTTCTGATGGATTCAAGCGTATCCTCGGGAAGGGGGGTATCGTATTTCTCAATGGCTGGCTCACCAGCTATCTTCTCCTCCCATTCAATCTCAACGCCCGTGGCTTCAACGACCCTTCTCGCTGCGAAGGCAACATCCGGTCCGATTCCATCGCCTGGTATGAAAGTTACTTTGTGCATATTTAACCTCCTTTTTCAATCTTCCATAGCGAAGCCCTTATGCTTGAGGAGGTGAGGCACGAGCCCGCCATCCGCTAAGAGCTTCCGCATAAAAGGTGGAATGGGCTTAAAGGGGATTTCCTTTTGCGAATCAACGAGGCGAATTATGCCTCTACCCAAATCTATCTCCAAGAGTTCTCCATCCTTTATATCACTTGTATCCGCTTCTATCAAGGGGAGACCGATATTGAAGGAATTGCGGTAGAATATTCTTGCGAAGGATTGGGCGATTACGCAGGATATACCAGCAGCTTTTAGGGCACGGGGAGCTTGCTCCCTTGAGGAGCCACAACCGAAGTTCTTTCCCGCAATGATTACATCTCCCTGTTTGATTTTCTCATAGAAATGGGGGTCTAAATCCTCAAATATATGGCGAGCCATCTCGGATATATCCTCCGTTTGGAACTTGTAGCGTCCCGAGATTATGTAATCGGTATTGATGTCGTCATCTATTGGTAATCTCCTTGCTAATCCTCTTATTATCATCGGCAACCTCCTTTAGGGTTTATAAAAAAGTATAATGGGAAAAGGGCTTGAGGGTCAAATTTTGGAGGAAAAATCTTCGCTTTCTACGCTATCGCTCAGAGGGACGAAGGGAGCCTTTGTTTTTATTCCAAGCCTCCAAAAGCGCCCAGCTCGCCATACTGCGAGCGTAATAGCTACCGCACTCCGGCTCATTGAAGGGATTGCGATTAGCCCCGTTATGCCTATCCCTCACCGCCTTCGCCACTACCTCTGCTTCCCTTATAAACCCATAATCCAAAAGGAGAACCGCCAATTGATATTCAAATCCCGTCATACACTCGCTCCAATAGGGTAGGGGAGCATCGGGTCTATCGCCATCCGGCCAAGTGCATATCAGCGTTCCGCTTTCATCCCCCAAAGCAAATGTCCTCATATTGTTATAATGGTCTCGGAAATTCTTGCGGAAATTATATTTGAAGATATTTAGAAGGGCTGTGCGAATGTGGGAACGGTCAAGCAGGTCGCCTAATCCCGCCCGATTAGCCTTATATTGACCAACCAGCTGGTCTATGAGACAGCCATTTCCCACCTGAAAACGAGGGTTAGGATTGTGATGTTCACCCGTTAAAGAGGTCATAGGCAACACATCGCCTTTGGGAGGCTGTATCTTCTGGATGTAATATCGTCCATTGAACAGATTCTCATCCATCCACCTGCTCCCTTTCTCCCTCAATTCCCTGCAGGTTTTAGCGAAATCTTCATCGCCGACTTCCTTCGCCATTCTCTCCATTGCGGAGAGCCCAGCAAGGTACCAGCTTTCGCACATCGCATTCGGACCGAAAAATTCCACATCGTAGGTGTTATGCTGAACCCCCTCCATCACTCCATCTTTATCCGCATCCCAGCCACCGGGTTGCCAGCAAAACTCCATAAGGGACTTGATTTTGGGATACCATTTCTTGAGCCAATCCGGGCTTTCCTTCAGGGATTGCATATAGCATCGGACGATTAGTCCCATTTGCCCATCGGCAGCTGCTCCAGAGAAAGTTTGTTTGTCAAGGGGGAAGGAAAGGCGGAAGCGCTCACCACCGTTCTCCGTTAACCCATAGCGTAGATGGCTCTCTATCATACTGCGATGAAGCTCGGGAAAGAGGGAGTATGTTGCCTGTTCGTAGTTCCAAACATGGGTGCAGGAGCCGAAGCAACAACCTCCTGTTCCTCCACAGCCCTCAAATCCGTAGAATGTTCCATCCTCAAGCCTGAAACAGGTATGGCTTCGAAGGGCGGTAAGGTTGAAGAGAGCTGCTTCTTTGAGAGCATGAGGGGCATCCATTTCCACAATGCTGTTCACAAAGCGAATCGTTTTTCTCCGCAAATCCTCCAATTTGGGAATGACCTTTTTTGCCACATCAACCGCATCCTCAAAAAGAGTGGCGTAATAATTTTTCACTAAGGAGGAATCGCTTTCTCCTCCCTGCCACCAGCCTATCTCCCTCAAATCCCTATAGGGGAAGTGCCAAGTGATGAGAAAGCGTATGGACTTGCTCTCCCTTGGGGCAAGGGAGAAAAGGCAGGAGATTGAGCTATCCCAGGTATCCTGTGGGCTGGGTGGGCAAGGCTTATCTGGCTCATCATCCTCAATATATCCTTTCTCCATAATCTCATCTATTATCCCTAAAACTTCTCCTCCCCAGGGGCGGTCTCGGAATTTCCAGCGCCTTGCCACCTTCACATTTTTCCCATCGCAGAGGATGGCAATCGTTCCCCAGCGAGGATTTTTCTCCTTACGAACCTTTGAGAAAAGCATTCCCTTCCAGCCTTCCACTTCCAATTTCTCTGTGATGTTATCCTTGAGGTCAACGGCGATGCCATCGCATCCGATGAAATTGGTGAAGAGAAAGGAAAGGGAGCAATCCAAAAGGGAATCAGTGCGGTTTTTAAGCGTGATGGTGATAAGCCCCATCGGAAGGCTTGAGGAATAGGTATCTTGGGGGATTAGGGGATTGAAAGCTTCAATGGAGACGGAAACTGGGGTATATTCATCCTCAAGGAGCGCTCTTCCGAAGGGATAAGTTGCCTCAAATCCTTTGGGCTTCATTCTGGGGATGCCAGCCATATGTTGGGGAGCGCCGAAATCGGAGGCAAGCCCTTCCGTTATATCGCCCTCTAAAATCCTAATCTTTCTTTGGTTTCCCTGTTTAGTCCAGAGGAGGAAGTGGGAGTAGAGGGGTCGCCAACCCCTATGGGGTCGGCTCATAAGTTGCCAATCGGTGAGCTGTCCTTTTCCGCCGAGGCAGAAGAATCCCGTGCCGATGCCTCCCACAGGCATAGCGATTTCCCTTAGATGGTTAACATCATAGCGAGACAAAACCAACCAATCCTGATTTTCCATAG
>JBMFMH010000047.1:0-12536 GCA_049970775.1 bacterium
CAAAAAAATCACCAGAATTTTCTATCTAAGGAGCGGTATTGAATTGCCTCGCCGATGTGATGAACCTCTATGTTCTCGCTTCCCTCCAAATCCGCTATCGTTCTCGCCACTTTTATTATCCTATCATAAGCACGAGCGGAGAGGTCCAATCTGCTTATCGCTGACCTCAATACATCTTTTACCTCTGAGGATAAAGGACAGAACTCCCTTATCTGCCGCGAGTTCATATGCGCATTGAAGAAAATGTTCGTTCCTGCAAATCTCTTAGCTTGTATCTCCCTCGCCCTCATCACCCTTTCCCTTATCTTCTCCGAGCTTTCCCCCTGCGTCTCCTGAAGCAATTTTTCCTGGGGAAGACGAGGAACCTCTATGTGGATATCTATTCTATCAAGCAGGGGACCGGAGATTTTCGCGAGATATTTATGAATTTGCAGGGGTGTGCAGGTGCAGGCTCTCGTTGAGTCCCCGAAATAGCCACAGGGGCAGGGATTCATAGCGGCAACGAGGGTAAAGCGAGCGGGGTAGGTAATGGTCAGTTTTGCACGGGAGATGGAAACATATCCTTCCTCCAAGGGTTGGCGAAGAACCTCTAAGCTATCTCGGCGGAATTCGGGGAACTCATCCAAGAAGAGGACACCATTATGGGCGAGGGAGATTTCGCCGGGGCGAGGAACCGTGCCTCCACCAGCCAAGCCAGCGGTTGATATTGTATGATGGGGACTTCTGAAGGGGCGTTGGAGGATTATGGGGGTGCTATGGGAGAGAAGCCCCGCTACGCTGTAGATTTTCGTTGTCTCAAGCGCTTCCTCAAGGCTCAGAGGTGGAAGAATGGTTGGAAGCCTTTTTGCGAGCATAGTTTTCCCCGCACCGGGTGGACCAATAAGAAGAACATTATGGGAACCAGCAGCTGCTACTTCAAGTGCCCTTTTAGCGTGTTCCTGTCCCTTGACATCGCTGAAATCAACATCGTAATTAAGGAGGTTCCCCTCGGGGATGCTTTGAAAGGGGACGGGTGGAATCTCTATATCCCCACGGAGGAAGGCGATTGTTTCCGCTAAGCTGGTAACGGGGTAGGCTTCAACACCTTCAACGAAGGAGACCTCATTGGCGTTAGCCTTCGGGATAATCAGCTTCTTCCCCTCTCTCCTGGCCATCAAGGCAATTGGCAGGACACCGGAGACCTCTCGCACGGTTCCCTCTAAAGCAAGCTCACCAACCAAAACGAACTCGTCCAAGTTTCGGGTGTCAAGCTGGTCAGTAGCAGCTAATAAGCCCACAGCTATGCTTAAATCAAAAAAGGACCCTTCCTTCCTGATGTCGGCTGGAGCGAGGTTGATGGTGAGGCGCTTATTGTATGGGAAATCAAAACCGCTGTTCTTTATAGCGGAACGAACCCTTTCTCTTGCTTCTTGCACCGAGGCATCGGGCAATCCCACTACATTGAAATGGGGCAATCCTAAGGAAGTGTCTGCCTCAACCTCAACGAGGTGAGCATCCACTCCCACGAGGACACCGCTAAATGTTCTCGCAAACATCTTTCACTCTCCGAGAAAAAATTTTTTAAATTATAAGTACTGAAGGCGCTTAATACAACATTTTTAGCCTGCTTGAGAGGCGTTAAAAATAATTTATCAATGGTTTATCTTCCAATATCGCTTTTATTCCCAACATTGGGATGGCTATGCCCATAAGGAAGCATTTCGCTGAGGATTCTTCCTTTCCCTGTGCATCTACCCACTCGGCAAAGTGAAAGCGTGGCAAATTCTCTAATAGCTCCTTTAAAAGATTTATTGCTCTCCCTTCATCAGCGGCAAAAACTACAGGAAGAATATAACCGGTGCCTGTAGACCAATATCCTCCATTCATATACTTGCCCAGTTCAGCTGAAACAAGAAGCCTTTGCCATCCTTTCTCTTCCGCTATCTGCCTGGTGAAACCAAATCGTATAATCCTATCCCAATTTCTCAAATAGGAATCCTGAATCTTATTCTTAATGTTCTCATCATCAGTTAAACCATAAGCAAGCCCGTTTCCCCATACATCAAATTGATGACAATCCTTGCTCCCCGCCACGAACCCTCCGATTTTATCGTCATAAAGGCGGAATAAATTCGCCTTTATCCCTTGAGCTAGATCCCTCCAATAGTTCAACAAGCCCTCGGGTAGATAGTCTCTGAACAGCTCAACTGCCCTTTGTAATCCTCTATAAATCGCGCAACTGCTCATCAAAGTGAAGCCCGTTATCGCGATATTATCTTGATAACCGAATCCTACATAGGGTTTTTGTGGGTCTATATAGACTAGGCCACAGCTGAATGAAACCTGCTCAAAGCTCCTCTTTATCACTCTTGCCCACCTATCCTTCCTTGGGATATTTATTCCCCACTCTTCCATATAACTCAGCAGCCTTACCCAGGCAGCGGGAAGATGGGCGGGCATTCTACTCCCGATGGGACAATCATACCAACCAGGGAACATAATAGGAAGACCATCTGGCTCAACTCTATCGGGAACTCTTTCCAAGTCAACCACGCTTTCCGTTAGAAATTCCATAACCCCTGCCAGCTTTCCTACATCGGCGAGTTGAGGACAGACGATGTGGGGGAATAAAAAATCGTCTGGCCAGATGCCGTAATAATGTCCTTCACTTGAGGCAATCGTTTCAATTCCATTCTTTAACACCGTTTTAGCCCTTTGTGCGCATTCCAAAAGATAACCCTGAAGCTTCTCGTAAGATTGTTCAAGGAATTTCCTGCTCTCATCTTTCATCTTTTGAGCCTCCTTATCTATAAAGCGTGAAGCTTTTTATTTGCGGTTTTTCCCAAAAGCTTTTCGTTACCTTGAATCTCACTGCTTCCGCGGATATGGGTTGGAACCGATGGATGCGTTTATGCCCTATGCTTTGACCTTCCGCCAATTTTTCCCAAATCCCTTTCCTGAGGACTTCAATAACATATCCCGCTACTTTTTGCCCTTCCCTTAAATCCTCCATTATCACAATATGAGAAAAAGGCTCATAGGGGAGTTTAAGCTCAAAATCGCCCCCAGGGTTTTCCACCCGCGCTATGGGATGGGCGTAGATGGTTTTGATTCTTTCTCCGAAAGCCTTTGCGTGTTCCAAAACCTTCTCCGTCATCCTTCCATCCGGTGCAGGTGCAAAGTTGGGGAGAAATGTAGAACCTCTACCAATTGTCAGATAATAATGTTCTACCATTTCTTCAACAGGCTTAACATACTCTCCATTCCAGAACCAATCACCACTGAAAATCGTGTTTGATTCCCAAACTATGTATTGGTCCCCATTGATGGGGTCAGGAATTGGGTCTTGCAACCCTTCTGGCGTATCTTCCCTTTTGCAGACATGCCAAAGCGGATAAGCAGCCCTTCCGCCGTGCACACCTGTTTTCGCCTCAGTATCCCTTGTGAGGAAGATATCGCATTTGAGAAGCAGGCAATTCGGCTGAAGGGAGCGCGCTTCTGAGACTATCTCACACCAAAATCTCTCAACTAATTCCGGGATGAGGATTCCTTGTGTTTCCGTTATATGGTCAAGCCAGAGGTAGGTTATCTCTCCGTAATCGGTAAGCAGTTCCCTTATCTGTTGTTTTTGGATCGAGAGGAATCTCTCAAAAGCACCTGGTTCTGAAAGCCTCTTATTCGTAGTTTCAAACCATTCCTTATGCCACTCGTAAGGGTCGCCAGGCTGGAAAAGATGATGGGCATCCATCAATGAGCAGTGGTAAAAACAAGGCTTTATCCCATATCTATGACAGCTTTCCACGAATTCCCGCACAATGTCTCCCTTTCCGTTCTTATAAGGGGAATTTTTTATTGAATATTCGGTGCTACGGGAGGGCCAAAGACAGAAACCTTCCTGATGGCGGACAGTTAAAACTGCGAACTTAGCGCCCATTCCTTTAGCTACCTCCATCCAGTTATCGGTATCCAAGGAGGTCGGATTGAACACCTCTGGGCTATGACGTCCGGGCTCGGAGTAGCGAGTGTAAGTTATCATCCCGTAATGGATGAAGAGACCAAGCTCCAAATCCTGAAAAGCCAATTGAGCTTTACTGGGCTTAGGCAATGGATTGACGGGATTTGCCGCTTGTTCGTCTAAATGAGGGGCAAGCGAACAGAATTTCTTCCTTTCCATATCTCCCTCCTTCTTTCAATTCAAAGGTTTTATTTCCATAGCACAACCGCCATTGACATTCAGCTGAATTCTCAGAGTATCACCTCTTTTGACCACTCGTTCCTCAAAAATTATCTCCTTTGGGTTTTCCCCATCTTTATAAATATAAGCGATGTAATCCTTGTTTTCATCCAAAAAGCCCAAATTTATCACTGCCTCCCTGGATATTGCTCCTCCACAAATTGAGCCAATGAACCACTTATCCCCGTGCTTTCTCGCAAGGGTCACATATCTTCCCGGGTAGCCCTCCAATAGCTTTGTATCGTCCCATACAGCAGGGCATTCCTTGAGGAATTCCAATGCCTTGCCGATGCCCTCATAAGCCTCAGGCTTATCAGCGAGATGCTGTATATTGGATTCAAATACAACCGCTAAAGCAAGCTGGTGAGCGTAGGTTGTTTGATTTTTATTATTTGAGAATGTAACAGGCGTGTAATCCATTGGACCAACAGCGTTGCGGGTAAATGGCAAAGTGCAATTATGCTCTGCT
The DNA here is from genome assembly GCA_049970775.1 of bacterium. Taxonomy (GTDB): domain Bacteria; phylum Armatimonadota; class JACIXR01; order JACIXR01; family JACIXR01; genus JACIXR01. The sequence goes on from JBMFMH010000047.1 coordinate 4,683, forward strand.
GTGGGTCCCTCGGACCACTTATAATACTCCGCACCCAATACGCCCTCTCTCGTCAGGAGATGTGGCCACCGCCTTCTTTCCCCTGACGGCTTCGTTGCTCCATGGTATACCACCATTAGCTTATATTGAAGAGCTACCTTAGCCACTTTGTCATACATTTGTATCCTTTCTTGACAATCGCTATCAAAGAAATCCACCTTCACCCCTTTTACCCCTATCTTCGCTAGCCAGGAAAACTTGCTGTGAATATCATCATCTGTTTCCACCTCCTTATAGTGATACCAGACGAAGATGCCCACCCCTTTCCTTTCCGCATATTCAACCAATTTAGGAAGCCATTCAGCTTTCCAACCTGCGTCGCAGAGATAGTATTCCCAACCCATCTTATGGGCGAAGTCAACATATTTAACCTGTGTTTCGTAATCCTCCGTGCTATCTCCCGACCACCAAGACCAAGCACTGCGTCCGGGTTTAATCCAAGATGTATCGGCTATCTCGCATTCAGGATTGAGGTTTTCTATGAGAGTTGACTCAACTATATCGGCGAGGGAGCCGATTATAACCGCGCGCCAAGGGCTGTAAAAGGGAAGCTTACTGACCACTGCGTTTTTCTGGTCTGGGGCGAAAACGACTTTCAAAAGCCCGTTTTCCCTATCCCCCTCAATATGAGAACCACAATAATTGCCATAAACGCTTGCCTCAGAGATAAGTAGCCAGTTGTCCTTAATGTTCAGCAAAACCGGCATGCCGAAGTTCCCAGCGATGAGCTCCTCATAGGAGCGTTTCGGATAGAAAGCCTCATAGTTGGGGGTAAATGGATGCGCCCAGCCGATGGCTGATTCGGGAATTTTAAATGCGCTCTTTTCAAAGCTAATCGTAAGTGGTCCATCTCCCGGTATGAGATAGCGGTAGGCAATGCCGTCGTTATAGGCGCGAACTATAAGATATAAAATGCTAAGCTTTTTTCCTAATTTTATCATTAGTTCGTTGCAATTGTTCTCATAAACCTTTTTCTTCCTTCCAATCATCGGGTATTTCTCATTTATCGCTCTCCTTGAAAAGGAGAGGAGGCACAAATCCTGAGTGAAGTCAGCCACACTCGTGAAGATGCCAAGTGGGGATTCCTTTATCAAAACCTCCCCTTCCTTATCCACACGATATGTTAGTTTTCCTTCTTTATCTATATTGACTTTACAGGTGATTCTGCCATCGGGAGATTTTACCTCTAACTCCTCAATTTGCGGGATACTTGAAGGCATTATCATCTCCTCCTTTTCCGGCTGATATACTCTGACCCAATCAACATATAGGGGCCAGCCTTCTCCTGAACCAAGAATAAGAACATTTCTTTGTTTGTCAAGTATGTTGAATGTTCCAATCGGTACTTGGGAGTTCGTGCCTCCGACTATGCATGGGTCAGGGAGGGAGTCTGGGGCGTAGCGTTGGATTAAGAGAGGCTTATTATCAAGATACCAGGTGACGCAGCCAGGTTGCCAAAGGCAACCCACTAAATGCCATTCATTCCAGTTTATCCCGGGCACCTCTACTCTATTGTTTACATTTTGAAAGTGAATTTTTGAATCTTCAGCCCAATCGTGGATGGTTCCATAAAATGCGCCATCGTATTTCCTTTTCCCGCCTGTATATGCCTCAAAGAAATCTAACTCGTTCCAGTGGTTTGGGTCGCCGAGAATGTGTTCAATGGATAGGCTCCAAAAAGAGGGCCATCCCTGGCTTTTTTCTCCCAGTGAAGGGTCAAAGCGGATTCTCGCTTCAAAGTAGCCGAATCTGAACGCTTGACCAGTTCCTCCCTTGACGCTGTAGGTGGAAATTCCCCAATTCATTGGACCAGCGTCGATCTTCAAAACCGAATCCTTCACCTCTATCCTTTGAGGTGGAGTGGGTGGGAAACCCCAAGGAAGGTCTACATACCATTTATAACCCTTGCGTCCAGTGGCTTTTATATCTATCGTATCAAGAGAATTGAAATCATCCCAGAAAACGAGTTTCGTATAACCAGCTTTTTCAGCGGGAGGCGGAAGATTTTCCTCGCTAAATATCTCTATGACATTCACGATTGCCCTATCTTTTTTGGATATAAAATCAATTTGCAAAATCCCATCGTCAACTTTTATATCTCTAAATATCTCCGCTATTCCTTTGTCTTTCCCTCCAGCCTTGCTGTAGACATCGTAGTTTTTGAGAACCGTTTTCCCCTGGATTTTAACATCAAAGACCCTTGCACCTGCTTTGTCGTAAATCAGCTCAGCGAAAATCAATTTCACTCCATAGTTTCCGTTGGGGAGATGAAAGATATAACGCATAGGGATTTTGGGGTTCTTAGCATCATATCGCAGGCTTTTAATCGCTTGGGGATATCCCAAATCCGGTTTTACCTCATCGGTTGTGGAATAGGAAAAGGAGCTATTCTCAAGGTAACCCCATTCTCCGTTACCATAGGGTCTATCTTGGGAACAGCCATCCACTGCTTTCCCACCACAATTCACTTTGAGAGTGAAAAGGGGAGAATTTCCCTGGGAAGCTGAGCTTCCGCTAAATGGAGGTATCACGGCAATGAAAAGTAAGGTGAAAAAAGAGCTAAACTTTTTCGGCATATCCATTAATATTTTAAGGAAAAGTCTTCAAAGGAGAAAGAAAATGACGGAGGTGACATTTTCCTTTGATGATGAGGATTTCATAACGCCGGAAGCGGATGAGGCTGCCGAGTTTTGGGCTAAAACCTTGAAGGAAAGAGAGAGCGGATTTGATAAAGCTTTTCCAATTTTGAAATATGTGAGGATTGAAATCGTTATTTGGCGAGTTCAACAAGATGCCTGCAGGCGTCAATATTAGGAACGAATAATAGAGATTGTCTAAACCGCAATCTTGGTCAGCGAAACCTGCTTTGTAGTGCTTCTTTATTATCCGCTCAGAGTATATCCCTTATCAGCCTTGCCTTGCCCAATTTGGGAAGAACTTCCACTACCTCAAATCTCATAGGTGCCTCAGTAATGCCCTGTTTCTGTAGATAAAGCAAAGCGACATTTGCCATTCTCTCTCTTTTCTTGGAGGTAACAGCCTCAGCGGGCAACCCCCATTTATCCACATCTTCCCTCATCTTAACCTCAACGAAGACGAAATCCTCCTTATCCTTAGCAATTATGTCTATTTCCCCCATCTTGGTGCGGAAATTCGTCGCCAAAATCTGATAACCGAGGGAAACGAGAAAACGCCTCGCTATCTCCTCCCCGAACTTGCCCTTTTTTATCTTATCACTCTCCATCTGCTTATCGGCCACCAGATGAAAAGCGCCTTGCCCGTTATTCTCCCCCTCGGTAGGGGACCCCAAACATGGCTATCGTTGGAATCGTTCCTATTATCCCCCATCACGAAATAACTGTTAGGGGGAACCTTATAGGGACCGAATTGATAGAAGGGAGGTTCATATATATATGGTTCACTTAAGGGCTTGCCATTTATGAACACTTTGCCATCCTTAACCTCTATGGTCTCGCCTGGTAGACCAATCACTCTCTTTACGAAGTTTCGCTGTTCGGGGTCTGCTTGAGGTGGTGCTCGGAAGACGATGACCTCGCCTCTTTGAGGGTCACGGATGTGGTAAACGAATTTATCAGCCATAATCCTATCCCCTACCTTTAAGGTCGGAATCATTGAGCCTGAGGGAATAAGGAAAGCTTGAATGACGAAGGGATTGACGATTGCAACGACCACACCAACGGCGAGGGCAATGGATTCGAAGAAATCCGAGCTTGACCTGAGCCATTCTTCCGCCTTTTCCCTAACCTTTTCCTTTTTCGTGACCGTGTAAGCGAAAGCTTCGTAGATTTTTTTCAGGGCGGAACGCCACCAAGCGAAGGGTAAAGCGAACAGAAGACGGAGGAAAAGAGCACCTCCTCCTATGGCGTAAAGTTTCCAGGATTCCTTTATCTCTCTCAGGATGGTTTGAAGAAGACCATCCATAATCTTTTCTTTATTTTTTCTCCTCTATGCGAGCTGCCTTGCCCTTCCGCTCCCGTAGATAGTAGAGGCGGGCTCTTCTGATTTTACCTCTCCTCACCACTTCTATCTTGGCGATGAGGGGGGAATGAAGAGGGAATGTTTTCTCCACGCCTATTCCGTGATGGGAGATTTTCCTCACCGTGAAAGTAGAGGATAATCCGCCGCCTCTCTTCCTGATGACTACACCTTCAAAGACCTGAATTCGCTCCCTATCCGCTTGGCGAAGGATTTGGTGCACCCTGACGGTATCGCCGGGAGCGAATTCGGGCAAATCCTTTTTAACCATTTTTTCTTCAAGGGAACGAATCAGCATTTCTCCTTTCATCCTTGCATCTTCCTCTCCTTAAAAGTTTTATTTTCCAAAATTGCTTTCAAATCTTTCATAATTTCCTCCAATATCTCGTAATCCTCCTGAGAGAGGTTAGCGGAAGCCAATAAATCGGGACGGCGAAAAAGCGTCCTCTCAAGAGCGCGCCGTCGTCTCCATCTCGCCACCTCTTGATGATTTCCCGAAAGCAGAACCTTCGGAACTTCCTCTCCCAGAAACTCGGCAGGACGGGTGAACTGGGGATACTCAAGTATCCCTGAGGACAAGGATTCATCCCTCGCCGCTTCCTCCTCAGAGAGAACGGAAGGCAGCAGCCTTACCACTGCATCCACGATTGCGAGTGCAGCTATCTCACCTCCCGTGAGGATGAAGTCGCCGAGAGATATCTCCTCATCCACCCAATCTAGAATTCTATCATCTACACCCTCGTAATGTCCACAAATTATAATAAGATGTGTTTCTTTCGCCAATTGTTCAGCTATTGCTTGTCTGAAAGGGATGCCTTGCGGGCTGGTAAGGATTACCTTGTGCCCTTGACAGCCTTCCGCTACGCACTCCCTTTTGATTTCTTCAAGCGAGTTGTAAATCGGCTCCGGCTTGAGAAGCATTCCCGCCCCTCCGCCATAGGGATAATCGTCAGTGGTCCTATGCTTGTCAAGGGCATAATCCCGCAGGTTATGAAGAACTATCCTCGCTATGCCACGCTCAACTGCTTTACGCATCATGCTTGTATGGATGTAGGGAAGGAAAACCTGCGGGAAAAGGCTTATTATATCTATCCTCATAGCTCCCTTGGTTCCTTAACCTTCAATTTTCGCTCCTTGGGGGATATGGCGAGTATCCATTCCTCAACGAAAGGGATAAGAACCTCCTTGTCGGTTAGAAGGACATCGTGAGCGGGAGTAGGAATGATATCCACGACCTTTCCCAAATATTCCCCTTTTTCACTGAACATCTCGTATCCAATGGGGGTTTCCTCTTCTGGGAAAATTTCCTCTTCTATCTCAAGGTAGCTTTCCCTTAAGCGCCAGGCTTCCTTAATCGTGTCTATCCCTTTGAGCTTCAAAATCCACAATCCTTTATGAGCCCAAGCCTTTTCTATCTCCACTTCCCTTGTTTTATATTGAGAGGAAATAAAACCCTTGCGTCCCTCTAAGAGCTTTACATCTCCCTTTTTAAAGGGCAAAAGCTTTACCTCGCCTTTTCTTCCAAAGGTTGAAAGCACCTTGCCGATAATGGGCATAAGGGAAAGGAATTTATCTCCTTATTTCAACCACCTTATCATCCTTGACGATTATTTGGGGAGGCGAGAAGATTGGGAGGGGCTCGTTTTCCTTCGCTTCAACATAGGCTTCAAGGGTAGTTAAAAGGAACTCCTCACCTTCGGGAATCGTCCGTAGTCTCTCTATTCTCTCCTCCAAATCCTTTTTGAAGGCTTCCCTTTCCTCTCTTTCTTCCTCCCACTGTCTGCGGAAGGCAGCAGCTTTTTGGAGGTCTACCTTCTGCAAATCGGCAAGATATATCCTGGATTGGAAGTCAATCCTTTGCTGTGCATCCTTAACCTTCTCCAGAAGTTCCTCTAATTCCGCGAGGGTGCGCTGACGGAAATCCTCCGTCATTATCACTTTAACCAAGACATTGCATTTAACGAGCGTGCTCATTGCAGTATCTCCAGAGAAACTTTCTTGCCCAGCTTAGCGGCAGCTGCCTTCAGAATCGTGCGAAGGGCATTTGCAATGCGTCCCTCCTTGCCGATGACCTTGCCGAGGTCATCCTGGGCTACCCTCACCTCGTAGACGATTGTCCTTTCTCCTTTCACCTCTGATACCTGCACCTTCTCGGGATGGTCAACGAGCGCCTGCACAATTTTTTCCACTAACTCTCTCATTTTTTTTTAGCCACCTCCAGTGCGAGCTTGCTTTCTCTCTACGAACTTATCCCAAATGCCTTCCTTCTTGAGCAAGGATAAAACCGCCTCGCTTGGCTGAGCGCCATTGAGAAGCCACTTCATTATCTTCTCCTCGTCCAGCCTAACGACTGGTGGTTCACAAAGGGGATTATAATGTCCCAGCATTTCAAGGTAAGGACCTTGGGGCTTGCTTCTTGAGTCAACCGCAACAACACGATAGAAAGGTCTTTTCTTGGAGCCCATACGCAAAAGTCTTATCCTTACAGCCATCTTCTCAACCTCCTTGGAGATGAAAGTGTTTTAGCCAGCTCCTTTGCTTCAAAAAAGCGCTTCAAAAGGAGATTCACATCCTGCACGGTTGTCCCTGAGCCTTTAGCTATTCTCCTTTTCCTGCTCGCATCTATAATTGAAGGGTTTTCCCTTTCCTCATTAGTCATAGATAAAACAATGGCTTCAAACTTCTTCAGCATCTTTTCCTCCTGCGGTCCAACCTTCAAATTGCTCGCACCAGGGATTAGGGCGATTATCTGCTCCAAAGGTCCGAGTTTGTGCATCCTCCTCAGCTCCTTGAGGAAATCATTGAGGGTGAAATCCGCAAAGGAAATGGGTGCCTCTTCGCTTTTTTCCTCAAGGGCGGATTCAATCTTCTCTATCAGGGTGAGAACATCGCCCATCCCCAAAATGCGGGAGACGAGTCTTTCCGGATGGAATGGCTCTAAAGCATCATACCTCTCACCAACACCGATGAACTTTATCGGCTTTTGGGTGATGAAGGAAAGGGATAGGGCTGCCCCTCCCCTAGCGTCACCATCAAGCTTTGTTAATATAAAACCGTCAATCCTTATCTTTGAGAATCCTAAAGCGATGTTCACCGCATCCTGTCCCGTCATCCCATCTAAAACCAAAAGGATTTCCTGAGGGTTGAGAGCTCTTTCCATTTCCTCCAATTCCCCTAAAAGCTCGTCATCTAAGTGGAGGCGACCCTGTGTATCAATTATGACTAAATCGTAGCCCTTCTCCTTGGCATAAGCTATGCCCTTCTTGGCAATCATTAGAGGGTCCTTTTCCTCTGAAGCGAAAACATCACAGCCTATAGCGTTGCCTACCTTTTTTAATTGCTCAACTGCAGCTGGTCTGCGGACATCTGTTGCGATGAGAAGGGGCTTTTTCCCCTTTTTCTTGAAGAGAAGGGCTAGCTTGCCAGCGGTTGTTGTTTTTCCACCTCCTTGCAAGCCGATGAGCATAAGGATTGTGGGAGGAATAGGGGATAAGGATATGTCTTCTTCTTTCCCCAAGATATTTATCATCTCGTCCCTTACAATCTTCACCACCTGTTGAGCTGGGGTAAAGGAGGACATAACCTCCTCACCAAGCGCCCTTTGTCTTACCCTCTCAAGGAACTCCTTAACCACCTTGTAATGGACATCTGCCTCCAAAAGGGAGAGCCTCACCTCCCGCAGGGCGGAATCTATATCCTGTGGGCTGAGGCGAGCTTTCCCTCTCAGCTTATTGAAGATTGCTTGGAGCCTTGAAGTTAAAGTCTCAAACATAATCTTTCTTAATGAATTATAAAGGGGAGAAGACATTTGTCAAAATC
>JBMFMH010000048.1:0-12476 GCA_049970775.1 bacterium
TAAAAATTGGGAAGTTTTTCAACTTATTAGAAGGAGTGTCAGCTTTGCCGAGGGAGTACTTCAAAAATTCCCTATTATAGAGGGGTTTTCCTCGTCATTGCGAGGAGTAAAGCATCTCCAAAAATACCCCGCCTCGCTTTGCTCGGCACCCCTTTTTAGCAAAAGGGGAATTGTTTCGGAGATGCCTCACCTCTTCGCATTTTAATTCCCCTTTCAGAGAAAGGGTGTCGGCTTTGCCGACGGGGTATTTTCGTCATTGCGAACGCCATTAAAAATTGCCTTCCCTGTTTGCCCCGATTATCTTTAAATGATAGAATTTTTTATAACTAAAGAAAGGAGGCTGATTTTATGATAAAGGTTCTCGTTAGCGGGGCAGCGGGAAGAATGGGGAGAGAGGTGGTTAAAGCGATTTCCCAGCAGGAGGATATGACACTCGTGGGCGCAGTAGATGTGAGGGAAATAGGTAAGGATGCGGGTGAACTTGCTGGCGTAGGGAGGTTAGGAATAGCTATAGAGGGAAGCCTTGATGAGAGCCTCAAGAGAGCTAAACCAGATATTATGGTTGACTTCACCACCCCCGCTAGCGTGAAAGAAAATGTGAGAAAAGCAATGGAAAACAAGGTTATCCCGGTAGTTGGCACGACGGGGTTAAAGAACGAGGATATAGAGGAGATTAAAAAATGGGCTGAGGAATTTGGGGTAGGTGCCTTCATCGCTCCTAACTTTTCTTTAGGAGCCAATCTAATGATGCGGATAGCGAAACAGGTAGCTAAATATTTCCCAGCGGTAGAAATCATAGAGCTTCATCACGAAAAAAAGCTTGATGCTCCCTCCGGGACAGCGATAAGAACAGCCCAGCTTTTGAGCGAGGGAAGAGAGTTGTCTCCTGATGAAGAGGCGCAACCATCCCGAGGAGATGCACGCTGGGGGGTAAGGATACATAGCGTTCGTTTACCGGGACTCGTTGCTCATCAGGAGATAATCTTCGGTGGTCAAGGGGAAACCCTCACTATACGCCACGATGCCCCTTCTCGGGAATGCTATATGCCCGGCGTTATTACCGCGATTAGGAAATCGCTCGGTTTAAAAGAGGTCGTAGTTGGCTTAGATAAGCTTCTTGGACTTTAAGGAAGTGAAGAGGATGAAAAACGGATATAATGTAGCAGTCGTCGGAGTGGGAGCAGTAGGGGAGGAACTTCTGCGTGTCCTCTCCAAAACTTCCTTGCCAATAAACAAGCTAAAGGTTCTCGCTCGCTCAGGTCGTATAGTGGAGGTGGATGGGAAAGCCTACGAAGTAAGAGAAACCAAGCCAGAGGAATTTGAAGAGATTGATATCGCTTTATTCGCGGGAACCGAAAGGGCAAGCGAGCTTTTCGCTAAAGAGGCGGTAAAGAGGGGGGCAATTGTGATTGACAATTCCGCAACATTTCGCTTGGACCCCGAGGTTCCCCTTGTTGTCCCGGAGGTGAACCCCGAGGATTTGGAATGGCATAAAGGGCTGATAGCTAATCCGAATTGTTCAACGATTCAGATGGTTGTTGTTTTAAAACCTCTTTATGATAGGTCTAGGATAAGGAGAATATTCGCTGCAACTTATCAGGCGGTTTCTGGGACGGGAAGGGATGCCATAGCGGAGCTTCGTCAGCAATCCATTTTACAATTGATTTATTCGGAAGATGTTAAGATGACCTATGCTTATCCCTATCGCATCGCTTTCAATCTAATTCCTCAAATAGGCTCATTTGACGAGCGGGGCTATACAACGGAGGAAATGAAGATGGTCAACGAGACACACAAAATACTTCACGACCCGGAGATAAAGATAACCGCAACCTGCGTGCGTGTTCCCGTGTTCAATTGCCATAGTGAAGCTGTTTATATAGAGACGGAGGATAAGATAACCGCCGAGGAGGCGAGGGAGATTTTAAGCAAAGCCCCGGGCGTGAAGGTTATAGATGAACCTTCTTCTCGTTCTGGACCAAGGTATCCTATGCCGATTGATGCGGATGGAAAGGACGAGGTTTTTGTGGGAAGGATTAGGGAAGACCCATTTGTGGAGACGGGACTTCATCTTTGGATAGTAGCAGATAACCTTCGTAAAGGTGCTGCCCTCAACGCAGTTCAAATAGCAGAGGAAATGCATAGGCGAGGATTGATAAAGAGATAAAAATTGCATCTTTCCGGTCCCATTTGGTTAATGCAGCCTATTCCTTACTTCGGTGAGGAATTGGAAGGTAGATGGATATGGGAACCTAAAGTAGATGGTTGGCGAGTGCAGGTGATAAAATACGAAAAGGGGAGGGTGGAAATTTGGGGTAGGAGATTGGAACGGCATCCCAATTGGACGCATCGCCTTCCTTTTCTCGTGGAAGGGGCGGATGAAATCCTACCCGAGGGAACCTTGTTGGATGCCGAGCTTTACCATCCTGAGGGGAGACGTTTCATTCCTTCTCTTTTCACAAATAAAGGGGCTCCTTTCGCCCAACTCTTAGTGTTTGATATCGTTTTCTTGAAAGGAAATTTTTTGGGCAATCTCCCTTTGGAGGAAAGGAAGGAAATCCTAATTTCCCTTAAACTTCGTCCGCCGTTTATAAACATTGAATGTAAACCGGTTATTGATTTGACCTCTCACTTGAAGGAAGCGCTGACTCAGGGGCACGAGGGGATAGTGATAAAGGAGCTCAGCTCCCTATATCTTGTTGGGAAGGATGCACCTATAGCAACGGAGTATTGGCGTAAGCTGAAAGCTTAGGAGCTTTTGCTTCCCACCAATTCGCTCCATTTCTTCGCTAACTCGTCCCTGCGTGGTTTGTATACAGTTTCATAAAAATATCTTTGGGAGAGAAGAACACCTTTATCGTATTGCTTGCAGATATTCAGCGCTTCCTCCCAAGCCTGAGGGAAGAGTTCGCCGAAGCGAGAGGCGATTTGCTTCTGAAAGGCTTTCTCGTCTTGTATTTCTTTGCCTATCGTAAAGAGGAGCTTGCCATCTATCTCAACGCTATATGCCATCTCATCACCCAAGTGGTAAACCCCAAATGATTTGCGTAATCTCTCTATTTCCTCTTTTTTCTTTTGAGGAAATAGCTCCTCAAGGCGAGGTGGTGGGAGCGCCTTTTTGAAGCCCTTTTTAGCGGCAGCATAGAATATTGCCCTGTTAAGTCCCCAGCTGTAAGCGGATTCAAGGGGAAGACCAAGTAGATGTGCCCTCGCCGCTTGTAAGAGAGCCATAACTTGAAATCTACCCACAGCCATAATTCATTCCTCCTTCTTATTCTATTTTATGAGAATCCCAAGGAAAAGAAAAGATAAAAAGTCGAATCTTTGACTTCGTTTTTCCTCATACCAGCAAGGAAAGCGGCTTAGTTGCATTTAATTCGTTAAAGCGTCTATTAGAGAGAGGACATTTCCTCCCGTGGCAATCCAGGCACGACCTGGCCACTATTACCATCGTAGCCAATCTGAACCTTTAACCAAGCCTTTCTTCCCTATTCTATACGCTCTCTCCTTTTCTCTTAATTTCGTAGAAACCACCAACATAAAGGATGCTTAATGTTAGTTTAGGCAACAAAACCAGAAAAGCGAGTTTTTAATCTATATTCTCTATGCTTGACAACTTGACAAAAAGAAAAAAGTAAATAAAATATTAGTTGAGGTGAATGACTTGTTGGAGAAAATATACATTTTTGATACAACTTTGAGAGATGGCGAACAATCGCCTGGCGCCTCTCTTTACCCGGATGAAAAGCTGCAAATAGCTCAACAGCTTGCGCGCTTGGGCGTGGATGTAATTGAGGCTGGTTTTCCCGTTTCCTCACGGGGAGATTTTGAAGCGGTAAAACAAATCGCAGAGGTGGTAGAGGGACCGATTATCTGCGGATTAGCAAGGGCGAAAGAGGAGGACATAATAGCTGCCGGGGAGGCATTAAAGCTTGCGAAAAGAAAGCGAATCCACACTTTCATCGCTACCTCGGAGATACATATGAAGAAGAAACTGGAAATGACCCCGCAAGAGGTGAAAAAAGCAGCGGTTGAGGCGGTAAAATTGGCTAAGAAGTTCTCCGAGGATGTGGAATTTTCCGCTGAGGATGCTACTCGCTCTGAGTTGGATTTCCTTTGCGAGGTATTTGAGGCAGTCCTTGAAGCAGGGGCGACGGTCATCAATGTTCCTGATACCGTTGGCTATGCTCTCCCTTGGGAATTCGGTGAATTGATAAGAAAAATCAAGGAAAATGTAAGGGGAATTGAAAAGGCAATTCTAAGCGTTCATTGTCATAACGATTTGGGTCTTGCTGTTGCTAACTCCCTTTCCGCGATAATTGCTGGGGCAAGACAAGTGGAGGGGACGATAAACGGAATCGGCGAGAGGGCGGGCAATGCTGCACTCGAGGAAGTCATTATGGCGATTAAAACTCGCCAGGATTATCTACCCTTTAAGGTTGATGTGGACACGACCCAGATATATAGAACAAGCAGGTTAGTATCCGACTTAACGGGTCTACCTATTCAACCGAATAAAGCAATCGTTGGAGATAATGCATTCGCTCATGAAGCCGGAATCCATGTCCACGGTGTTATGAAAGATAGAAGAACTTACGAGATAATAGACCCTCGTCAAGTAGGCATCCCCCAGAGCAGGATTGTCTTAGGCAAACATTCGGGAAGGCATGCCTTTGAGGAAAAGGTGCGGGAACTAGGATATGAACTCTCCCGGGAGGAATTGGCAAGAGCATATGTCCGCTTCAAGGAGATAGCTGACAGGAAGAAAGGGATTACCGATAAGGATATAGAAGCGATAATCTCCGATGAGGTATACACTCCCAGTGAGGTAATGAGGTTGGATTATGTGCAAGTTACCTCCGGCTCGGGTTTACTTCCTACAGCAACAGTTCGTATCGTTAGAGAGGATGCATCGTTCGTTGAATCCGCAGTAGGAGTTGGACCAGTTGATGCCATTTACAAGGCGATAGCGAAAATCTTTGCCACTCCTCACCAATTGGTTGATTTTAGAGTTGAGTCAATCACGGGGGAAACGGAAGCAATCGGCGAAGTAACGGTTCGTGTGGAAAAGGGGGGGCGGATATACTCCGGCAAAGGTGCTTCACAGGATATTTTAGAAGCGGCAGCTAAAGCGTATGTGCAAGCTTTAAATAAACTAATAACTTTAGCGGAAAGGAAGTGATGAGAATGGAAAAAGAGAAAAGATTAACTGCTTCTCAAGTAGCCGATGCTTTGGGCATAAGCGTAGCCAAACTCATAAGCTGGCAGAAGAGGGGAGCTTTGCCCCCTGCTCCCAAAGTGGGAAGGAAAAGGTATTACACTGAGGAATATTTGGAGAAAGCAAAGGAGTTCGTCGAGAAGTATATGGGCGCGGTTGAAACGAAAGAATTGCTTGGTATCAACGATGCCTTACTCCAGAATCTGGTGAAAGCGGGTATCCTCACCGTAAAAAGGGTAAAGGGCAGGCGCCTTTTCCTGAAAGAGGAGGTTGAGGAACTGAAGAAGAAGTGCCCCACTCCAGAGGAGGTCAAGGGCTTCGTTAAGGACCATTTCGGTCAATCAATAAGCTGGGTAGCTAAACAACTGGGCATCAGCAGGCAGACCTTTTATACCTGGTTGAAGAAAGGGGTTCTGACCCCACCTAAAAAGGGTGATAAAATTTTCTTTACCCGTGCGGATGTGGAAGAGATAAAGAAGAAGTTAGCCCAAAGGTTAGAAAGAGCCCATAGGATAAGGGTGCAGGTGCTGAGAAGCAGAAAGAAGTGAGCTTCCTCCTCATCTGCTTCTCAGCCCTGCTCTTGGTTCTTGCTTTTCCCAGAGCGGGCTTTTTCCCCCTTGCCTGGTTTGCCCTTGTTCCATTTATTTTATCAATAAAGGATAAAAAACCGTTAAAAGCCTTCCTCTTCGGTTGGTTTTTCGGCTTCCTTTTCATTGCTGGGCTCCTCCATTGGATACTTCTCTTCGGAGTAATCCCTTGGCTTGCGCTAGCTCTCTTTGAAGGCGTTTACTTTGGTTTTGTTTCTCTTTTTTTCTCTCTCCTCCGAAGCAAGGATTGGAAGGGAGCCTTTATTTTTGCCTCTTTATGGGCTGGTTTTGAATACATAAGAAGCTTGGGGAGATTCGGGTTTACCTGGGGAGCTTTAGCTCAGAGTCAATACCTTGATACCCCTCTCTTGGGGTTGACGAAGATAGGAGGGATGTTTTTTCTTTCCTTTGTTATCGCTTTCACGAATGCCTTGCTCGCCTTCAACCTAAACAGGAAGGGAATAAAGGAAATAGTCTTTTGCCTGATAATCGCTCATATCATAGGCTTTGGATTGAATTTTATTTATTATCCACGAGAAAAAACCATTGAGGTTGCTGTAACCCAGGCGGGAATAGGTGAAAGGATAACTCAGAGGGCGGGTATTTTCCAAAGTCCTTCAACGGAGGAGCTTATCAAGGCATACGCTCCTCTCTTTGAGAATATTTCTCCCGTAAATCTGATATTGTTTTCTGAGACCGCTTTTCCCGTTTCTATACCGGATGTTGAGTATGTTAGGCAATGGGTGGAGAATTTAGCAAGGGAGAAAAAGAGCTTTATCCTGATTGGCTCGCCCATTGAAGAGGAAGGGAAGATTTATAACAGCGCTCTTCTTTTTTCCCCGGAGGGGAAAATCATCGGCAGATACGATAAGGTCCATTTGGTTCCCTTCGGGGAATTTGTCCCTTGGCGGAAAAATTTTCCCTGGCTGAAAAAATTAGGGGTAAGGGATTTTGATTTCACCCCTGGAAACAAATGGTATCCCCTGCATTGTGATGGATTTTCCCTAGGAACAATGATTTGTTTTGAATCAATATTCCCTAATATAGCGAGGGAATATGCCCTAAGGGGAGCAGATATCCTCGTGGTGATAACTAACGATTCCTGGTTCGGAAGAACTTGGGCAGCTGAACAACACCTTGCTTTCTCTTCCCTTCGTGCTTGTGAGGAGGGGCGCTATCTCCTTAGAGCGACAACGACGGGTATTTCTGCGATTATCGCTCCAAACGGAAAAATTTTAAAAAGGGCAGACCTTTTTCAACCTGCTCTCTTGGAGGGAGTAGTGGGGAAGGGAACCAACACTCCCTATACATACCTCGGTGATTATCTTCTTTACCTTTTCTTTTTGCCTGTCCTTATACGGGCGTTAGGATTGATTAAGAGAAGGCTTTAATGGGTATCATCTTCTTGTAAAAGAGGGACGCTGGTTGCCAACGCTATACAACGCCCCTTGCTACCTACCGCAGTGTAAAAATGATAATAAACCCCACCTTTGAATACAACACAAGGTTTATGAGCATGGATTTCGTCATAACTTCCCGCCTCACCCTTTTCCAAAATGGGATTGAAAGGTGATTTCTTCCACTTTATAAGGTCATCGCTTAGCGCCACTCCATCCTGTGCGTTTATCCCATTGAACCCATAATAGAACATATGCCATTTACCTCCGATTTTTATCACCCAAGGGTCGGAAGCGAATCGGCTATCCCAGCTACCTGCTTCTCCAACGGGAAGCACGGGATTTCCCTCGTATTTCTTTAGTTTGAAAGGGTCTCCCTTCTCGGAGAAGGCTAATCCTGTCTGCTCTATCCAATCGGGTTTCTCGTTTTTAGCGTTATAAAAGAGATAGAATTTCCCATCATTTATAAGGGGAAATGGCTGATATAGACCTCCTGCTTCCCACTCGTTCTCCTTTTCAGGCTCCAAAATAACGCCTAACTTCTTCCAATGAATTAAATCATCGGATATAGCAATCCCTATCTTTCCTGGTCCGTTTTCGTATCCCTTGTAAGGATAACCAGTATAGACCATAAAAAATTTATCTTTCCACTTAAAAGCCACGCCTCCCCCAGCTGAACCATAATCAAAATCACCTTCCTTGCCGATATCCAAAACCATCCCCAACTTATCCCAGTTCAAAAGGTCCTTGCTTCGCAAAAGACCACAGCGATACGACTCACCATCATAACCGGTGTAGATTGCAAAGTAGTAGCTATCTTTCTCATAGAGCTCGCCAGCACCTTTATCATTATCCAAAACTATCTTAAAGCAATCAACGAGCTCGCTATCAAAATCGCCCTTTCTCCCTGTGGGCATTAGGATGAGACGGGGATACTTATATCTCTCCAGATACAAAGGCTTCATTTCTTTAACCTCCTCTATTTTGATAACCGTAGTATCCCTTCCTGAAAGTTCTAAGGGAATCCTTACTATTCCGCCATCAATTTTCACCCTTATTTTCTCACCGGTCAACATATTTTTTGCGATAAAGCTTTTCCCACCGATTTTATCCATTTCAATGGAAAGTGTAAATGTTCTTTCTTCTTCGCTGTGATTGTGGATGGAGAAGTAGATTGCCTTGCCTTTCCCGAAGCGTTCCACCCATATGTCCTCCTTATCTGCAGAAGCGTTCGTTATTGGCTCCCAACCTGCCTTTGCTAATTCCTGCAGTATGGGATTATATTTTATAAGAAGCGCCAAATCATTTCCATGCCCGGGAAAAATCCCATAGAGCAGATGAAATTTAACCTCCCATTCAGGACGAGGTGTATAGGGGAGGTCTGTGCAGGGTTTATGATAGGCGATTGCACGAATGAAGCGAGGGTCGGAGAAATAAGGAGCTTCAGCGCCGAAGACATCAAGGTAAGGGGCGGAAAAAGTCAGGAAGGCAGGGGTGAATCCCCAAGCGCAGTTCGCCATAAGCAATAAACCTTGCGGATGCACCCTTTGTGCTAGCTTTCTTGTCCATTCAATAAGGGAAAAATATTGCGGAAGAACGGGACGCTTGTCCTTGAGGGAAAAGGTCAAGGGAAAATCAGCATAAGTGAAGTGCTCTTCCCGGAAATTGATTCTTTTGTCGTCTCCATATCCACCGTAGGAATCCAAGGCTATCCCATCCAAATGAGCTCCGTTTCTCTTATAGAAATCAAAAGCAGTTCTCAAAGAGTTCTCAATATTAAATTTGCCGTAGCCTTCCGGGATATCGGGGTCCAAATTGCAGGGGAAGATTGCTCCCCAACCGCTGTCGCCTATCCAAGGATAATTCCCAATAAGGCATATTATCCTCCCGTTCTCATCGTAAAGCGCCGAGTTTAAGACCGCTTTTGATATCTTCTGGAAGTATTCCCTCCTCGGCATTTGCCCGAAAAAGCCAGAACCTCCCGTGTAGTTGAGCTTTACAAGAGTATCCAAGGTGGAAGGGTTACCCTCGCTAGCTTCCTTTAGCCTTTGAATTGCTTTCTCATAAGGTGGAGCTTCCTTATAATCGCCCATTGATTGCTGATAGAAAGCGCATTCTATATATTGAAGAGCATAAAATCCCTCATCATTATCATATTTCACCGCATCAACTCCTCCCGGACCCCAGTGAAACATAAATCCTGCCTCTTTGGCTTTTGGGGTGTCCTTCATATTCCCCCAGACATACCAACTTCCCTCCTTGTTAGCTCGTTTTGTGAAGAAAGAGGGGAAAAGAGAATAATATTTCGCCAAAGCGGAGCGAAATCCCCAGTGGGAGTCAGAGGTAAAGATTAAGAACTCAAAATCAGCACGAGAAGGGAATTTCCTTGTCTTTTTTGTGAGAGCGAAATCAAAGGCGACGAAAAATAACCTCATTTGCGAATCGTAGATGAGGCGATGAACAACGGGCTTATCCATAGGAATGGCTAAAGTAAGCGAGCTATTTTCGTTGGAAACAGTGGCGAGAGGATAGCGAGAATGTTTTCCATTTGCTCCAAAGGGACAATTTTTCTCTACATTGCTATATTCTCTCCCTTCTTCAATGAGAAGTTTTGTTTCAATATCATCCCACCAAAACCAACCAATTGCATCTATGGGGAGGGCAAAGTAAATGGTAATCGCTCTATCATTACCGGAGATATCCTTTATATTTCCTCTCACCTTGATATAATCCCGATGACTTTCGTAAATAGCTTGGAAAAGAAGGCTTGCATCTTTCAGTTCAACGCTCTGCTTCCACATCCCTTCCTTTAGTCTATTCAATCTACCCTTCAGCGGATAGAGGATATCCTTCTTCACATCTCTGAGGAAAAATCCGCTAAGCCAATTCTTTTTCATTCCATATGATTTCCCATTGACTTTCACTTCGTAAACATTTCCCGCTTGGGAAAAGATAAGGGAAAGCCCATCTTTTGAGTTAATTCTCACCGAAGGTCTCGCCGGGGTGTGGTCTAAAAGCTGTTGGGGAGGAATGAGCGAGCTATCAAAGCAAAAAGCCTTAAAACCAAATAAAATGGTAGAAAGGTAAACAAATCCTCTCATATATGCAGGGTCTTCGCCCTATACGCCCTCCTTTCCTGCGCGTTATGCGCGGAATATTCCAATGAATCGTCTAAAGGGGCAAGAAAAACTTCTTCCCCATAGCGATAAGCTAAGGCTTTTGAAATGAGCCAATCCGCTACATTGGGATTTTTAGGAAGGAAGGGACCGTGAAGATAGGTGCCGATGACATTTTTGTAAATCGCCCCCTCAAATCCATCCTTCCCGTTATTCCCATAACCCTTCAGCACCTTCCCCAGGGGATTAACTTTTTCCCCAAGAAATGTCCTCCCACTGTGATTTTCAAATCCAACGAGCTTACCAAAAAGGGGAGATTCAACCACTGCATTTCCAATCATCCTTCTATCTCCTCCCACTGTCCAAATGTCGAGCACATCGATTCCCGGGATATAAACGCCGTCCTTTGTTTTGAAATACTTCCCGAAAAGCTGATAGCCACCGCAAATTAACAGGGCGGGAAGTCCATCCTCCACGAGTTCAATGATTTCCTCTTTGTAGTTTTGAAGGTCATTTCCCACTATCCTTTGCCCTCTATCCTGCCCACCACCCATAAAAAGCAAATCCGCTTCTTTTAAATCCCTCTTCTCCCCCACTTTTAAGTTTTCCACCTCGCAATTTATTCCCCTCCATTGACAACGCCTGAGGAGAGTGATGATGTTTCCCACATCACCATACAGGCTCATCAAATCTGGATATAAGTAGAAAATCTTCACCTTCATTTCATCATCCAAAAATCCTTTAAAATTCCTTCCTTTGCAAGATAAGCCCTGATGTTGAGCATAGCGGTGTAATTGGGAAGAATATAAAGAACTTCTCCTTTGTCCATCAGGGAGATTGCTTTCTCAAAAGCCTTACCGATAGGGTTTATCACCTCCAGCTTTGAGGGAGGAATTCCAGCATACTTGAGGCGGAGAGCGATATCCTCTGCTCTGATACCTGCACATACTGCAAAGCGAAAATTCTCCTCATTTAAGCTTTCAAAATCAACATCCCAAATCCAGGAGGTATCCGTTCCATCCGCTAAGTTATCGTTCAAAATCAATAGGAAATTCTTCTTCCTTTTATCTCGCTTCAAGGTATCTATGTTTATGGAAAAACCGACGGGATTCTTCGCAAGAAGGAGGATGCACTCCTTTGAATCCACCTTGAATTTCTCCAACCTGCCGAAGGCAGGGGTAGCTTGGCTGATGATGGCAAGCGAACTGGATATGTCAAAACCAAGCGCTACGCAGAGGGAAAGCGAAGCCAAGAAATTATAAACATTGAATATGCCATAAAGAGGGAAATGAACCTCCCTTACTTTGCCTTTAATGTCAACCTTAAAGCTAATGGAAAAATCCGGGTTGAATTGTATATCGTATGCGAATATATCCGGCTCTGGTCTTTTAAAACCACATTTTGGACATTTGTAGTCGCCCAAATGACCATAAAGGCGGGAATTGAAATGGAGTTCTTCATCGCATAGTGGGCAATGATTTAAATCAACGACGCTTTTAGGTAAGGAAATGCTCGTTTCATTTATCCCGTAGAAGAGCTTTGAAATGTTTACTTCGTTTGCTAAGCTTGAGACCAAAGGGTCATCGCCATTCAGGATAACGAATTCGCTTGCCAATTTGAGAGAGGATTTAATTATGCTTGCCACCTTGTCTAATTCTCCATATCTGTCCAATTGGTCACGGAATAGATTTGTAACGAGTATGACGCGTGGCTTCAAGGCACTGGCGGCCTTCTCCATCGTTGCCTCATCCACCTCAAATACCCCGAAATCCGCCTGAAAATTACCCCAAAAATCGGTTTCCAATAGGATTTGTCCCAATATCCCTCTTGTTAGGTTAGAACCTGTATAGTTATGGACAACCTTATATCCTTTTGTTTTTAGGATGTTTGTAATGAGCCTTGCGGTTGTTGTCTTGCCATTCGTCCCAGTAATTAGGATGGTTCCTTTTGAGAAACGCTCAGCTAGCTCGGAAAGGAGGGAAGGAAAAAACCTTTCTCCCAGAAGTCCTGGCAGAGCAGTTCCACCGCTAAATCTCAACCCTCTTAGCAATTTAGCGAGGAGCTTTGCCGAGAAACTGGCTATAAACCTTTTCATATAATAAATTTTATCATTTTTAAGATTAAATTAAAAATCGTGTATAATTCCATAACATATTAG
>JBMFMH010000049.1:0-12430 GCA_049970775.1 bacterium
TAAATCTTGACGAAAAGCGTTTCCTTGATAGAATTCCCCTTTGAGGGATAGCGGCTTTTGACAACTGAAACTTGTGGGTAAGTTTCAGCCTTCCAGCGCTAAATTGGGGTCGCCGCTATCCCTCCTCTCCCCCGAAAGGAAGATTGATTATGAGAATTGAAAAAATCAAAGAGGACTTTCCTTTCATCACGGATGACAGGTTCCCCTCCTGTCACGCCTCAACCCTTGTGGAAATGCCCAACCACAACCTCCTTTGCGCCTTCTACGCTGGCGCCTATGAAGGAAGCCCTGATAGCGCCATACTCGCTAGCGAGTATCAGGCGGAAAATGCTACCTGGCTTCCTCCCAAAATAATCGCTGATACCCCTAATCTGCCAGAGGGCAATCCGGTTCTCTTCCTTGATGAGCAAGGCGTTCTCTGGCTTTTCTTTGTCACGATGTTAGGTAAAGGTTGGGATACCTGCAAGGTGAAGTTCCAACAATCCTTTGATTTAGGAAAGAGCTGGGGACAACCGCAAATCCTTCACGATGAGCTCGGTTGGATGACGAGGAATAAACCGCTCACCCTCGCAAATGGCGATGTAATCCTCCCAATGTATGATGAAAGGGATTGGACCTCTTTCTTCCTCATCTCCGAGGACAAGGGAAAGAGCTGGTTTCCCACCCATAAGCTGATTGCACCCGTGGGGATAATCCAGCCAGCTGTTGTGGAAAGAGAGGCGGGTGAGCTTTTCGCTTTTATGAGATGTGGTTCTGAGGGGAAAAATATCTGGTTCTCACGCTCCCGGGATTGGGGAAGGAATTGGACGAATCCTCAACCAATATCTCTCCCAAATCCCAATAGCGGTATAGACGCTATCTCCCTTCAGGAAGGCGGAATGATTCTTGCCTTCAATAATTCAAGCAGTAAGAGAACACCCCTTACTTTGGCATATTCCGAAGATGGATACAATTGGGAAATTATAGGGGATGTGGAGAATGAAGATGGCGAGTTTTCCTATCCCTGCCTTCTTCAAACGAGAGATGGCTTGCTACATTTGACATATACTTACAAGCGTGTAGGGATAAAACACTGTATATTTAAAATCTTAAGGCATTAGCAGAGAGGGATGTAAGGAGCAGGGATGCCTGCAAGGGAGCATATTGAAGCCCAGAGGAGGGCGGTTGCGAATTCCCCCAATATCATACCCAGGAAAAAGGGTCTTGCTCGGACGAAAAGCTTCAATCCACCGTATTTATTGACGAATATCTTTATGAACCAGCCTATAAAAAGAGGAAACCAATAAACTATAACTGGCCAGCTCGCTCCCATAGCGTAGCCGAGAGGGTGGAACGGCCACCACCAATATCTCGTCCTCATAAGATAAAGAAAGAAAGCAAAAGCTCCACCTATTAAAAAGAAGATGGGCGCACGGATATCATAAGAGTGAGAGGGAGCGGATAATATTGAGGCGCTTTCTTGGAAATAGAGCTGGGGATTTGAGATGAGGAACCAATTGTTCAGGGTTACGCCGCCATGCCTATATATAATCCAGAGCTGGAGGGGAAGGACTGTGGCAATCACGATGGGAATAACGACAATAAAAGCGATATGGAAGTTTCTTTCATCAGCTTTTGTTACATCGCTTATCTTGAAACCATCCATAAATGTAGGGAACAAAATGCCCCTTACATCCCGCATAAATGCACCGTCCATTATGGACATAATGGATAGATTGCCAGCGCCAAGGGAGGCACGAGGAACGACAAGCGCAATGACATCAATTGGACGAAATAGCCCCTGTATCATAAGCAGACCGACCTCGGATACACAGCGAGATAAAACGAGGACAATGAAAACAAGAAAGGAAAAGATGACCACCCCGGCAACCAAAAGGTTCATCCCCGCTAAAAACATCCACAGGATAGCGAGGAAAATAGAGGTCAGGAGCCCGATTACATACTGGGGCGAGTTTTGCCAAGCCTTTTTCAGTTCTCTTTTCATCAAATAAATCATATAAAAGGCAACGACTACACAGGCTCCCGCTGATTGATAGCCCACGAAGAACCTTGCGGGATAAACGGGCATATTATCCAAAGTTGCCCCGAACATAGAGGCAAATAGCTCCTGAGTGCGGAAGAAAAGAAAGAAAAACCAAAAGCTGAAAGAGACATCGGAGGGCAAAAGGAAACCGATTGCCACCACGGAGAAGGAAACAACGAGATAGATAACAAAGAGGTCTGACCAAGGACGAGTTTGAAAATTTTGATTGAGATAGTAAATAACAGGAAGCTCCGGTAGATAGGGAAAAAATTTGTGAAGCCCATTTATAGAATGATATGCAAAAGGGATGAGAAATCCCAACCACATCAGTTTGTTGTGGAAAAAGCTTTGGGATGTTTCCTCCCTACACATCTCTAAGGGCAATTGAAGAAGGGGGAATGTGAGGCGTTCCACCTCAATCCATTGTCTTTTAACAAGCTTTGCCATAAAGAACATAGCGGAGAAAAGGAGGAGGGCAAAAACGCTCCAGGAAAAGAGGGGAACTAACCAAGCCCTCCAGGGGATAGGCTCACCATAGTGAAGACCTTCGTAGAAATCCCTCACGACCTTTTGCTTTTCCGGACCGGCGGGGTTCCAAGGGATAAGCCAGCGAGGAATATGGGAAAAGAAAAGCTCCCTCCATTTATTCTCCGCAGTAGCGAAGTAATTCACCCCAGCAAGATTGGGTAAAAGCTGCTCCCCGAGACCGAAGGAAGAAAGAAGCGCAGCAACGATGAGCATAACATATATAATGAGTAGCTCTTGGCTTGACAATATGTTTCTTTTCCTTAATTTCTTCCAAAGGCTGTTCAGCGCGAGTAGGAAAAGAAGGAAAGCAATCGCTCCAGCGGGAAGATGAGAACCACCAAGTAGGACCCCCTCCATACTACCTCCTCTGCTGACTACCAGCTCGGCAAAGGAGACGATGAAGCAGACGAGGATGGAAAGGGGTATACCGATTAAAATAGCTTTTTTATACAATAGCTATCACCAAAAGGGGCGATTTGTCTTACTTCGCTTCTACCTCATACCATAAAGTCCGCCAGCGAGGTCCTATCTCCAAAACCGCCCTCCCCTTCTCGTCCTTTCCCACTTCCATCTTTTCCTTTCTTTTGCCTTCCTCATCCAATGCCCAGACCTCTACCTTTCCGGGAGGATAAGGAAGCACTATCCTCGCAGGGATGCCCTCAACGAGCGAAGGTGGCCGCCCCCAATTCCTTCCAACGCTTGATTTCTCCGCATTCTTCCACTTCATATCGGTATTTTCGGCATATCCCGTGGCTGTTATCAATATTGAGGCGCTTCCTTTCCCTTTCATATCCCCTTTCATTGCAGTTAGGGTTATAGCACACCAGCCGTTCTGCAGGGTGTCCTTTGCTTCAATAATGAACCCGTCAAGCTCAATCGTCTTACCGCCAGCGTATCCTATCACCGCTTTGCTTCTCGGCGTGTTTATCGTTACAAGTCCTCGCCCCTGCTCACTTATATCCCACACGAGCTCGCCCGTATCAGAAGCGAAGCGATTCCCTTCTACAACCAACTGATTGGGGGAAATCGCCCCTGCTGGAACCTTCTCTCCTTGCACCGCTATCGCAACCCTATGGATAAGGGCTGCCTCTGGTGGAACGCCGAGGAAGCCAGCGTCAACCAAATGCCAAGCCCAACTCCTTTTTAGAACCTCTATCTCCTTCTTCTTATCTATCTCCACCGCAACGAGCTTATTCGCTGGCTTGATATCACCACGAACGAACATCGCCACGCTGGGAATGAGCGTCACCATCTTCGTTGGATGTTGGTCTATGTCAAAGAAATTGGGAATCATTCTTTTATCCCAATCGTCCCTCCTGTGGCTATAGGCGAAAGCGTAAATGGCGTCCCAATCCTGAAGACCAGCATAAGCGGAGAGAAGCAGGAACCCCTCGCTTGAGTAAGTATTAGGGGCAGGATGATTATACTCCGTGACGCTGTGGGGCTTTCCCAAAACCCGTTTCAAAGCCAAGCCAGGCAAAGTTCCTCCCCTCTCATTCACCATCGTTCGGTTTGGAACAATCCAATCCTCGGGGTCCCAAGGTCGGGATGGGAATATAGGATGTTGCCAATAGCTGTGGGTATCAACACAATCCAGTTTAGACATAATATTGGGGGTGCTACAACCGACTATCGTGCCAATGACGATGGCTTTCACCCCGAGGTCCTTTTTGAGGAAGCGATACATAGTTTGCCAGTAGTTATCCTCCTTCTCCCAGAGGAAATCGAGCCATTCATCTTGTGCCTCAGGGGTTCTCTCCCCAAAGCGGGAACGCAGGAATACAGGAACGCTTCCATCCTCCAGTTTTTCGTTCTCTCTCAAGCCCACCACTCCACCGGTGCGGAAAGAGATACCAGCAAGCCAGAAAGTTGCTCCTTCTTGAGCAAGACTGCTGAAACAGAGGCGAGCATCAGGGTCTCCTTCCCTCAATTGGAAGGTATAGGAGAAATATTGCCATTCTCGTCCCAAGTTGAGAGAGACAGCGAAGCCGAGATTCTCCCAGGGTTCGTGAGCCTGAGAAACACCCAATGTTATTTCCCTCTCCTTATCCGCCTTAGCCCAGAAGCTAATCGTATAGGGTCTTCCCGCCTCTACCTTGAGGGCAGGCTGATGGAATTGAACATACCAGCGGATATCGCTTCCCTTTTCCACCCTTATGCGAAGGGACCTGCCCAAGAAAGAGGGGGGAACATCACTTGTAAGCTCGGGAACAGCCCTCGTTCCTCCGTGTTGCTCCAGCACCCAGCCTTGCAATTCCTGGGAAAAATCCGCGTTTTTCAACATTTCCCTGCCCAAGGGCTCCTCCTTAACCTTCCAAGCCCTTTTAAGATTCTCAGTTGTCCCGTATTTTTTCCTCAAATAATCGTTCCACTGCCTCTGCAATTCCTGAAGAAAAACAGCGGGAAGCCTATCTATACCTCCTCCTAACCAGCTGTGGATTAAGCCGTTTTCGTTTTGAATCTCAACGAAAGCCACGCTCGGCTCTTCCGCATAAGTTGTTTGGGTATAGGGATTTTTATGCGTTAGGAGTTCTCTCGCATACTCCTTTTGGAGGTCAAGCAAGGGCTCGTAGAAGAAACCAATTGTATGGCGGAGTTTCCAATCAAGGTTATCTATTTCCTTTGGGAGCCCATCCGCCGAGTTAAAGGGGCGGGAGACAAGGAGGTTTAGGTTAGCATATATTCCGTTTTGTTTAAGCTGGTAGATGAGGTAATCAAGGCGGTCAAGGGATTCGGGGTCAAGACCTCTGGTATCCTTTCTATTGCGTGCCCGGATACCATCCGGAAATGTCCCGCTATCCATATGATGGAACCTCACTATGTTTATGCCGAACTTAGCCATCCGGGAAGCTATCTTTTCCGCATCCTCCTTTCGGGGAAAGGCACCTCCAAAGCAGAGGTTAACGCCAAAGAAACGTATTCTCTGATTTCCTGCGTAGAGATGTCCATCCTTCCCCACCCTTATATGTCCATATTTCCCTGCCGGTTTATGGTGCCAGGCGCTGATGTTGGTGAAGCTGGGAGTGGAATCATCCCAGGGGAGAACGAAGGGGAAGAGGGAATTTTCCTGGGCGCAGGAAGTGAAAAGGAAACCGCCTATTAAAAAACCGGTCAAAAAGAAGCGCATCTTTGAAGTCGCCTCCTTTTATGTGAAAGTTGAAATTATATTATAAACGATTGAAATTGACTTTTGAAGCATAATTGATAAAATTAAAAGTTTGGAGGCGAATGATTATGCAGATTTTAACTGGAACTTGGCAAGTCAAAGTTGGTCTTGCTCGCATGCTCAAAGGCGGTGTAATAATGGATGTTACCAACGCCGAGCAGGCTAAGATCGCTGAGGAAGCGGGAGCGGTTGCTGTTATGGCGTTGGAAAGGGTGCCCGCTGATATCAGGGCACAGGGTGGGGTCGCAAGGATGGCTGACCCAGCGAAAATCAAGGAGATAATGGATGCGGTTACCATTCCCGTGATGGCTAAATGTAGAATCGGGCACTTCGTTGAAGCGCAAATACTTGAGGCTTTGGGCGTTGATTTCATTGACGAATCCGAGGTTCTCACCCCAGCTGATGAATCCCATCATATTGATAAGCATAAATTCACCGTTCCCTTTGTCTGTGGTGCGAGGGATTTGGGAGAGGCGCTGAGGAGGATAGCGGAAGGAGCAGCTATGATAAGGACTAAAGGCGAAGCTGGAACGGGAAATGTCGTTGAGGCTGTTCGCCATATGCGCCTCATAATGGATGAGATAAGAAGGCTTACCGCTCTCCCTGAGGAAGAGCTTATGGCGGAAGCAAAAAGATTGGGCGCCCCTTACGAGCTCGTGAGATGGGTAGCGGAGCATGGTCGTCTCCCCGTGCCTAACTTCGCTGCTGGTGGAATCGCCACCCCGGCTGACGCTGCTCTTATGATGCAGTTGGGAGCGGAAGCGGTCTTCGTCGGCTCGGGAATCTTCAAGTCCGAGGACCCTTATGCTCGGGCAAAGGCTATCGTTGACGCGGTTACCTATTACGATAACCCACAAATCCTTGCCCAGATATCGGAGGGACTTGGCGAGCCTATGCCAGGAATAGACATAAGAAAACTTGAGGACAAGGACCTATTAGCAACGAGAGGTTGGTAATGAAAGTAGGCGTTCTCGCTTTACAGGGAGATTTTCAGGAGCACCTTGAGGCATTGAGTGGCTTGCCTGTTGAAGCCATTCCCGTCAAAGATGAGGAAGGCTTAAGCAAAATAGACGCCCTCGTGATTCCGGGTGGGGAATCCACGACGATGGGGATTCTCCTTACTCGTTGGGGATTGAGGGAGAAAATCGTGGATAGAGCAAAAAAGGGGATGCCCATCCTCGGCACCTGCGCTGGGATGATTCTCTTGGCTAAGAAAGTGGAGGAACACCAACAGCCTCTCCTCGGCTTGATGAACATAACGGTGCGAAGAAATGCCTTCGGTAGACAAAGGGATTCCTTTGAAAGCGAGTTAGAGGTTAAGGGCTTGGATGGACCACCCATCAGGGCTATCTTCATAAGGGCACCCGTTATAACGAGCGTTGCCCCCTCAGTGGAGATTCTCGCCCAAATAGAGGATAAAATTGTCCTAGCAAGGGAAGGAAATCTCCTCGCTTGCGCCTTCCATCCTGAACTTACCGGTGATACCCGCCTCTATCGCTTATTCCTCAATATATAGATGCGTTGTAAGTTTCTCTTTTTCCTCCTTTTCCCTCTTGTCGTCCTTCCCGCACCCATCAATACTCTGTGGAAATTAGACCTCAGCGCAAGAGGTGGTAGTTCCAACGGCAAGGAATTGCTCCTTTGGGGCAATGGAGTTGTATACAAAATAGACAGAAAAGGCAAAATCATTTGGAAACGATTTTTTAAAAACCTGGAAAGAGCATTCCTTCTCCCTGATGGACAGGCCCTTGTTATAGCCAAACAAGGAAATCGTTCTAAACTTGCTCTTCTAAATCAAAAGGGTATTCAATTCTGGCAATTCTCCATAGAAAAAGTTAAATCCATCGCCGCAAGGGGTAAGAAAATAGCCGTTATCGCAAACGATAGCGTTCTCTATATCCTAACCTTGAGGGATTCCCCAAGCCGATTGAGGGGTTGGCGAAGATACGATTTTCATAAAAAAATCAGCGGTGTATCCATACTTATAGATGGAAGAATCTCACTTATAATGCCCGACAGTCTATGTATCTTTCAAGAGGGAAAGCAACCCCTTTTTTATCTTTTCCCCGATATAAAGACGGTGTCTCCGCTTACTGATGGAGGTTTCGTCTCGCTTACCGCTCATTCTGACCAGCTTCTTCTCTCACGCCATATCGCCTCCGGCTATGTTCTCTGGAACAAGGAATTCAAAGGGAACGCTTGTTCGTTTATCTCCTCTTTCCCTTTTTTCTGTCTCGCAGTTGAGGAGAAGGTGGGGGGAAATATGAAGGAAAGAAAATTGTTTATTTTAAACCAGCGTGGGGATGTCGTTTGGAAAAGAGGTGGTCTTTTGCTTAAGCCAATCCCCCTCCTGCTCACTCCGAGAGGAGAGCTTCTCTGTAGGAGCGCGGAAGGGAACAAGCTTCTCCTTTTCAACCATAAGGGGCGTTTCATTTGGGAGAAAAATTGTGGAGGCAAAATTATGGGCTCGCTGACCTTAGACCCTGCCACCGTTCTGCTTTTTTATGGAGATAAAGTCGAATTAGTAGAGGTAAGGTTGAATGAGAGATAAAAGCGAGCTATTGAGGATTCTCAAAGCATTCAAAAACGAGGAAATCTCCCTTGAGGAAGCAGTGGAGATGCTCCAGGATAGGGGATGGGATGATTTGGGGTTTGCAAAGGTTGACTTCGGTCGTTTGGCAAGGGTAAGGATTCCCGAGGTTGTTTTTTGCCCTGGTAAAGATAAGAAAGAAGTAGTGGCTATATTGGAAAGGCTTTATGCGAGAAATGGAAGGGCTTTGGCGACGAGGGCTTCCCAGGATATATGGGAAGAGGTAAGGACTCGCTTTCCAAATGCGGAATACTATCCGAGAAGCAGGGCAATCGTAGTAGGCGAGCTACCTCAACCTAAAGGTGAAAAATATGTGGCGGTTGTGACCGCTGGGACATCCGATATACCAGTGGGTGAAGAGGCCGTTGTTACCCTTCGCTTTCTTGGGGATAAAGTGAGGGAAATTTATGATGTTGGGATAGCGGGCATTCATAGGTTGCTTGATAATATAGAGCATTTGCGTGGGGCGAGCTTGATAATCGCCGTTGCGGGAATGGAAGGAGCGCTTCCCTCGGTTATCGCCAGCTTGCTCGGCAAGCCGATAATCGCCGTCCCAACAAGCATTGGATACGGAGCATCTTTCTCCGGGTTAGCCCCTCTATTGGCTATGCTTAATTCCTGCGCCCCAGGCGTTGCAGTTGTGAATATAGACGCCGGCTTCTCCGCCGCCGTCTTCGCCCATCTTCTCCTTGAAACCCTCACCTGAGATTTATTTCCTCAAGAATACGCCTCGCTTTTTGGGCATAGCTTTCCGGAACCCTTATCTCAACTTCCCCTAACCCATCAACCGTAATCCCTCCTACAGTCCATCCTAAGGACTCATATCTTAAAAGAACGGGAATCCCCTCGCTTTCCAATTTGCCCTTCAAAATGAGAGCTTTAGGGTAATCCGTTATCCAAATGGTCAAAAAATCGTCTTCTTTTTTCATTTTAACCTTCTTTGAAATTTTACTCCCCAAAATTCATCTCATCAACTAAAAAAGTGAACTTTGTTGAATAATAAAGCGCCATTCATATTAATATAATAACCTCCTTGTTAATGGTAGTTTTTCCTTTCTGTAAAGCTCTTAGCGAAATGAGTATCTCGCCTCTTTTAACCAAGGCTTCGTTATACTTTCTCCAATCAAATTTTTCCATATGGCATCGATATTATATCCCTCCTATTCATATTATTCAACAAAGCCAAAAAGTGAACCTTTCTCCCGAATAATCGTCATACATTATGGAGGTGATTGTATATGAAAAAACTTAGTTACCTGTTAGTTGGTGTGTTTCTCTTGTCCCTTTTGATTTCGGTGCCGCTTCTCTCCCAGCAGGCACCGAGAGCGAGAGTTCAAAGGCAACCCGGACAAGGCTTGGAGCAAGCGCTGGCGAATTTGGAGACGGTTCTGGATAAACTCGGGCTTACCGCCTCACAGAAGGAGACAGCTAAAAGGATAGCCCGTGAGCGGGCAGAGGCTTTTATTAAATTCGCTTCTGCGCAGGCAAGCCTTGCCAGACTGGCAAGGGATATAAGAAATGGATTACAAGTATCAGATGAGGAAGCGAATAAGGCGTTGAAGAACTACTTCAGCGAGCAGAAGAAGTATTTTGAAACGCTGAAGAGCACGGAGAAGGAGCTGCGCAGTCTACCTCCCAAGGCACAGGTTGTCATTCTTGCTCCTGGTTTCGCTGGAGGAGCGAGGGCTGGTAGAATGGGGCAGGGACCGATGGGAAAAGGTCCGATGGGACGCTGAGTCAGATAAAGAAGTTTTAAAAAATGGGTAGCCCTCCCGTAAGGGAGGGCTACCCATTTTTAGCCCTTAACAAAGGGATATCAGTAAGCGAGCGAGCTTCCTATGGTCATGGCGAAGAGGCGCTAACTGGCGAATAAGCGGTTGGGCGACCACTCTTACCCTTAACTTACGCAACTCCTCTATATCGGGCTCAACGAAATCAGCTTCTTCCTCCTTATATTTCTCTAATATCTCGGGGCGCGGGCGAGCAGTGTTCACGATTACATATTGGAAAGGTATCTTCCCTATAATATCCCTAATCGCCTTTATATGGTCAGAAGCTTTGAATCCGTCCGTCTCCCCTCTCTCGGTCATAAGGTTGCATATATACACCTTCCTCCCTTTGCTCTTCTCCAAAGCCTCCACCATCCCCTCAACTAATAGATTTGAAAGAACGCTCGTGTATAAACTTCCCGGTCCGATTATTATCAAGTCAGCCTCCATAATAGCTCTCTTCGCCTCAGGCAAAAGGGAGGCAAGAGGCTCAATTGAAAGACGCCTTATCCTCTTCCTTGCCGAAGTTATATTGGTCTCCCCCATCACCACCTCTCCATCCTCCATCTCCGCCACAAGCACTACCCGCTCCTTAGTAGAAGGCAATACCCTCCCTCGCACCGCAAGTATATCGCTTACCTGCTCTATCCCCTTCTCAAAATCCCCCGTTATCCTCGTCATAGCAGTGATGAGAAGATTCCCCAAGGAATGCCCCCTCAAGCCTTCCCCTTTATCAAATCTAAATTGGAAAAGGTTCTGCATATAAGGCTCACACTCGGCGAGGGCGACAAGGCAATTCCTTATATCACCTGGTGGAGGTATATCAAAGTCTTTCCTCAATCTGCCCGAGGAGCCTCCTTCATCCGTAACAGTTACTATAGCCGTTATATTGGAGGTAAACTCCTTCAATCCCCTCAATATAGTTGATAGCCCGGTTCCGCCACCTATCGTCACGATTTTCGGTCCAGAGGAGAGCAGTTTCCTATTGTAGATAACATCCGAGAGAGCCTTCCCTTTGGGCGCCCTCACATTAACCAATATCCCCTTTATCGCCCTTTGAATAGCTATGATTAATATCGCCGTCCCCATAACGAGCAGTCCTATTCCCGCCCAGCGGGTGGGCAAAAATCTTCCCGTTAACAAGTAAAACTGCTTTATCGTCCATCCTAAGGCATCAATGAGCCTTAATTCAAAAAGCAAGATAACCCCTCCGCTGAGAAGAAACGCCCCAAGCAAAGAGAGAAGTATCCATCTCTTCACTCCCATTCCCGGATAAAGCCATCTAAGACCCCTCTGAATCCTGAGGAGGGTCTTCCTTCCTCCCATCAAGCGGTAAATCTTCCTCGTTATTCTCCTCATTCCTTACCTTGCTCCAAATCCCTGTGAAAAACTATCACATTGTAACCTTCTTCCCGGAGGATTCTCGCCAGCTCCTCCCCTATCACCACCGACCTATGCTTTCCGCCGGTGCAACCTATTCCAATTGATAGATAGGCTTTCCCTTCTTTTTGATACAAAGGGAGGGTAAAAGAGAGAAACTCCCTTAAAAGCGCCATAAATTCCCTCGTTATTTCGCTTCCCATCACAAATGCTTTCACCCTTTCGTTATGACCGTCCAGCTCCTTTAGCTCTTCCTCATAGTAAGGGTTGGGAAGAAAACGGACATCAAAGAGCAAATCAACTTCCGAGGGAATCCCTTTTTGAAAGCCGAAGGAGATGATGGAAACCGTGAGGGGCTCCTTCTCGCTCGCAAAATATTCTATCAACCTTTCCTTCAGTTGAGAAGGTCTCAATAGAGAAGTATCAATTATAAAATCTGCCGCCTCCCTTATCTCGTTCAATCTTCGCCTTTCCTCTTTTATTGCCTCCGATATCGTCATTCCCTGCTGGATGAGGGGATGTTTCCTACGGGTTTCTTTAAAGCGATTTATAAGAACATCATCGCTCGCATCTAAAAATAAAATCTTCACCTCCACCCCTTCCTCTCTCTCCTTTTTAATCGTCTCAAGCAATCCGCTGAGGAATTCCCCTCCTCTCGCATCAACCACCGCAGCTACCCTCTCAAATCCACCCGGAGAATGACACATCCTCAAAAGAGCAGGCAGAAGGGAAGGCGGGATATTATCAGCGCAGAAATACCCCAAGTCCTCCAAGAAATGCATAGCCTGGGTCTTTCCCGCTCCTGAGACACCGGTTATTATCACCAATTTCATTTTTAATCCCTAATAAATTTACCCCAATTCTCAAAGAATGACAACTAAAAGAGCTGGGTTTTGTTGCTAGTATGGGAAAAAATAGATTTAACATCTTGCGCTACCTACTAACCGGGATGAATGCCCAGCATTCATCCCGAG
>JBMFMH010000050.1:0-8624 GCA_049970775.1 bacterium
GTTATCAAGTTATATTTAAATATTTTATCAATTGCAAGGCTTTATGTAATCAAATCGTTCGCAAACTCATTTTTGAACTCAAACAAACACACAGTGCGATTGAAAAATCACAACACAAATATCAAACCTTTTTATGGAGTCTAATATGTTATGGAATTATACAATCCCTTTACAATGTCTTCTCCCCAAGTTATAATTTTTATTGAGATTGCGGAGGTGGCGGAACGGAAGACGCGCTGGACTCAGGATCCAGTGGACATTTCGTCCATGCGGGTTCAAATCCCGCCCTCCGCACCATATCCCATCCCACCTGAATTGCACGCAAGCTAGAGAGTGGCGTGACTTTCCATTCTCCGAGATTTTTCAACTTTTTGACATTTTCAGTTCATCGTTTTGACACATTGGAAGAATAGGATTTTTATCGTTATGGCAATCTTGAAGAGAATACCGATTTTCTTATTACTTGCCGCCATTATCTTATCTCCCGTTAGAGGACAGGAGCAAGTGAAGCTTTTCGTATATTGCGGCGCCGCCATCAGCCCGCCTATGCTGGAAATAGGAAAAGAGTTTGAGAAAAAATATAACATAAAGGTTGAATATACTTTCGCTGGTTCTCCCTGTCTTCTCTCCCAGATTACCTTCACTAAAAGCGGCGACTTGTATATGCCTGGAGAGATGTGGTATATGGAGCAAGCGATAAAGAAAGGGTTCATTCATAGATGGCAAACTGTCGCGTTATTCGTTCCCGTGATTGCGGTGCAGAAAGGTAATCCTAAAAAGGTAAAGTCTATTCTGGACTTCGTTAGGCCAGACCTACAGGTAGGGCTGGGCAACAAAGACGCCTGCGCCATCGGCCACATAAGCGATGAGATGTTCAAGAAGGCAGAGAAGGTTCTGGGAAAGAAAGAGCTAGCGGAAAAAATCTGGAAAAACACGAGATTTATGGCAATGCAGGAGCCTGAATTAGGAAATTCAATCAAGCTTAAGCATTTAGATGCGACCATTATCTGGAACGCCACCGCCTTCAGGATAAGGAATTCCATAGACATCATCCCAATAGACCCAAGATATAGAATTGATTCCCCAATACCGCTTGGCGTCCTAAAGTTCAGCAAGCATATTAAAGAGGCTGAACGCTTCCTTGACTTCGTCCTCTCCCCAGAAGGGAAGAGGATTTTCGCAAAGCACGGCTACGCTACTTTAAACAAAGAAAAAAGGAAGAAATGAAAAGCTCCTCAGCAGCAAAGAAGGAACTGTTTTTCCAAACCTCTACCTCCTCCCTCCTATTCCTTTACCTCGCCTTCATCTTAGCCCTTCTAATAGCGGATGCTCTTTATCCTAAGTTAGGAGACCTCGTGAGAGCCTTCCGCTCAAAGGAGATGCTTTTCGCAATAAAGCTCAGCCTCTTGACCTCTATCACCACAACATTCTTTTCCGCAATCGTGGCAATCCCTTCCGCTTACGCATTATCTCGCTACAGGTTCCCCTTCCCCACCCTCTGGGATACAATCCTTGATATGCCGATTGTTCTTCCCCCCTTAGTTGCTGGTATAAGCATTCTTGTCTTCTTCGCCACACCCGTCGGCAAGGGGCTTGAGGGTTTGGGCATTCGTTTCGTTCACACTGTTTATGGAATAGTTCTTGCCCAGTTCACGATTGCTGCCGCCTTCGCTGTCAGGGCGTGTAAAGCTGCTTTTGATGATGTCAATCCTCGCTATGAGGATGTCGCTCGCTCTCTCGGTTGCTCAAGACCCCTTGCATTCTGGAAGGTCACTCTCCCCTTAGCGAAAAACGGCATAATAGCAGGGCTGATAATGACCTGGGCAAGGGCAATGGGCGAGTTCGCTCCCATAATCATCGTTGCTGGTGCAACACCCTTCAAAACAGAGGTCCTACCAATCGCCATCTTTATGAATTTAAGCATCGGGAACATAGAGATAGCTCTCGCAGCCACCCTTATCCTCGTGTTCATCGCCTTCCTCACCCTCCTGCTCTTCAAGCTTCTCGGAGGCAAGCTTTATCTACGCTGAGGTCATCCCTCTTCGCCTCTTGATTTCCTTCCCTGATTTTTTATAATCTAATTAGAAGAGCTATGCAGTTCGTTCACCTCCACACTCACTCAGAGTATAGCCTCTTGGACGGGATGTGCAGGATAGACGAGCTGGTGGACTACGCAGACCAGCTCGGTATGCCCGCTTTAGCCCTTACCGACCACGGTGTTCTCTACGGAGCGATTCCCTTTTATCTAAAATGCAAGGAAAAAGGGATAAAACCGATAATAGGCTGTGAGATGTATGTGGCACCCCGAAGAGCAACGGATAAGGAGGGACAAGTTGATGCCTCCTTAACCCATCTCATCCTGCTTGCCAAAAACTACAAGGGATATAAAAATCTCCTCAAACTCGTTTCCTTCGCAAACACCGAGGGATTCTATTACAAGCCACGAATTGATAAGGAAATCCTTGCCAAGCACAGCGAGGGACTTATCGCCTTGACTAGCTGCCTCGTAGGGGAGATTCCCCGCAAGATACTCAACGACGACATTGACGGAGCGGAAAAAACTGCATTAGAGTTCAGGGATATATTTGGTGAAACCAATTTCTATTTCGAGCTCCAAGACCACGGTCTACCCGAGGAGAAAAAGGTAAAAGAGGCTTTGATAAGTTTGGGCAAAAAGCTCTCTATTCCTTTAGTAGCTACTAACGATGTCCATTATCTCAGGAAAAGCGATGCGAGAATTCACGAAATCCTTCTTTGTATAGGCACGGGCTCCACCATCAGCAAACCGAAAAAACTCGGTTTCGGCACCTCTGAATTCTACTTTAAGAGTCCATTGGAGATGTATAACCTTTTCTCGGATGTCCCAAAAGCCTTTGAAAACAGCCTTGAAATCGCTGCTCGTTGTAATTTGGAGTTGGAGTTGGGGGAGCCTCACCTTCCTTATTTCCCTGTTCCCGAGGGCTATAGCTTGGAATCCTATCTTGAGAAGCTTTGCTGGGAAAATTTTCCCAAACGCTATCCTCAACGACCGAAAGAAGCTGAGGAACGCCTTAAATACGAGCTTTCAATAATAATTTCCAAGGGCTATGCGGGATACTTTCTTATCGTCTGGGATATAGTGAAGGCGGCGAGGGAAAAGGGCATACCAGTGGGACCGGGAAGGGGCTCAGCGGCGGGAAGCATCGTTGCCTATGTTTTGGGCATTACCCAGCTTGACCCACTGAAATACGGGCTACTCTTTGAAAGGTTCCTCAATCCCGATAGAGTTAGTATGCCAGACATAGATTTGGACTTCTGTGATGTGAGAAGGGAAGAAGTCATAAGATATGTAATTGACAAATATGGAAGGGATAAAGTAGCTCAGATAATAACTTTTGGCACGATGGCCGCTCGAGCAGCGGTGCGGGATGTGGGAAGGGCTTTGGAGATTCCTCTCTCCTATGTGGATAAAATAGCTAAGCTCATCCCACAAGGGATGACGATTGAGGAAGCGAGATCGAAAACCCCTGAATTGATGGAACTCTATGAGACAGATGAACGAACTAAACAATTATTAGATATCGCCAAGGCTTTAGAGGGTTTAGCAAGACACGCCAGCACACATGCCGCCGGGGTAGTGATAGCTCCTGAGCCTCTTGAGGAAATCGTTCCTCTCCAACGCTCAACGGAAGGGCTCGGTCTTACAACTCAATTCGATAAGGATGCCCTGGAGAAGGTGGGACTCTTGAAGATGGATTTGCTGGGATTGCGAACCCTCACCGTTGTGGAGAACTGTATATCCCTGGTGGAGGAATTAAGGGGAGAGAAAATAAACTTGAAAGATATACCATTGGATGATGGGAAAACCTTTGAGTTGCTCTCTAAGGGAAATACTGTGGGTGTTTTTCAATTGGAAAGCGTGGGTATGCGAAATCTTCTGAGGGAAGCGAAGCCCTCCCGTTATGAAGACCTTATAAATCTCATAGCCCTCTATCGTCCCGGTCCTTTGAGGTCGGGAATGGTTGAGGAATTCATAACAAGGAAAGGTAAGAGAGGGAAATACCCCCATCCAGCATTGAAGGACATCCTTGAGGAAACGAGAGGACTGCTTATCTTTCAGGAGCAAGTTATGCAAATTGCTGCTCGCCTTGCCGGTTTTAGCTTATCCCAGGGCGAAACCCTTATGAGGGCGATGAGTAAGAAGAGGGCGGATGTAATGGAAGCGATGAGAGAGGATTTCCTCAAAGGGGCAGAGGCGCAAGGAGTGGACAAGAAGGTAGCTGAGGAAATTTATCAACAGATGGCGAACTTCGCCGCCTACGGCTTCAACAAATCCCACTCCGCCGTCTACGCCCTCCTCGCTTATCAAACCGCTTACCTCAAAGCCCATTACCCACTGGAATATATGTCCGCTCTCCTTACCAGCCATATGGAAAATCGGGATAAGCTCGCCTTCTTCGCTGATGAATGTCGCTCCCTCAACATCAAGCTGCTTCCTCCCGATATCAACGCAAGCAAAATGCATTTTTCTGTTGAAGGGAACAGCATAAGGGTTCCCTTGCCTGCGATAAAAGGGGTAGCAAAAGGGCAAGTAGCGGAGATAATAAAGGAAAGGGAAAGAAGGGGTAGATTCCGCTCCATTGAGGACTTCTGCGGAAGGATGCGAGGGGCAAAGCTTTCTCGTCCCGTTTTAGAAGCTCTTATCAAAGCGGGTGCCTTTGACAGCCTCGGCTACAAGCGTCAACAACTCATAGAGGGACTCCCCGCCATTCTATCCGTTCTTTCCACGGAGGAAAAAGAGGAACAAAACCTGCTTTTCCAAGAAAGCGAGGTCGCCCCTATTACTATTGACCTTCCCGATGTGGATGAATATCCCCTGGAAAAAATCCTCGCTATGGAAAAGGAACTAATCGGCATTTATTTAAGCGGACACCCCTTATCCCAAATCTCCGATGTTTTAGAGAAATATCACCCCATACCTTCCCTTCAAATAATGGAACTTGAAGAGGGAGAGAAGGTTTGCGTTGCGGGCATTGTGGTGAAGGCAAAACATTTGGAGAGCAAGAAAAACGGCGATAAAATGGCGACCTTGACCCTTGAGGATACCTACGGCAACATCTCCATAACCGTCTTCCCCTCCCTTTACAAGGATTTTGCCCGCTTCCTTCATAAGGATTCTATCCTCGTTATCCGAGGGAAGGTGCATTTGAAACCTAGAGGCGATGATGAGGATGAGAGGGAAATAATAGCTGAGGAGATAATCCCCCTCTCCTCTAAGGGAGAACCTCTCTTGCTACCTCCCGTTTCAGCCGTCCACATAAAAATTAACCAGCAATACTTGATGGAGGAAACCCTCCAAATGCTGCGCAAGCTCCTTAACTTCCATAAAGGCAATGTGAAAGTTATAGTCCATATCCCCACTGAGGATGGTGAGGAGCTTTATTCTCTTGGAGAAGGGATAAAGGTGAAGCCCTCAACGAGGTTCATTGATGAGATATCGTATTTATTGGGAAAGGATTCTATATGGCTAAAGTGAAGATTGTTCACTTGGGAGAGGTGGTGGGGAGAAGTGGAAGGAAGGCTCTGAGAACTTACCTGAATCAGCTTAAGGAAGATTTTGATTTTCTCCTTCTCAACGCCGAGAATGCGGCGGGAGGCTTCGGTCTGACTCCTAATGTGGCGGAGGAGCTCTTCTCCCTGGGTATTAATTGCCTAACTCTCGGCAATCACGCCTGGAGCAAGAAAGAAGGAATAAAGGTGATAGAAGAGGACCCTCGCATTCTCCGTCCCGCTAATTATCCTCCAGGAGTTGCCGGTAGAGGAGCGGGAATTTTCCGCACAAAAAAAGGATACAAAGTAGGGGTTATAAATCTTATGGGAAGGATATTTATGGAACCGATAGATTCTCCCTTCAGCGTAGGCGAGAAAATCGTTGAGGAGTTGAGGAAGGAAACACCGATAATCATAGTGGATTTCCATGCGGAAGCCACCTCAGAGAAGGGTGCTTTAGGGGTTTTCCTTGATGGCAAGGTTTCCGCTGTCATAGGTACTCATACCCACATCCCCACCGCTGACGAAAGGATTCTGCCCGGAGGAACAGCGTTCATAACCGACATCGGTATGACGGGACCAATTGACTCCATAATAGGAGTAAAGAAGGAACAGGTTCTCCAGAGATTTCTCCAAGCTACACCCACGAAATTTGAGGTAGCGGAAGGTCCCGCAGCGGTTTGCTCCCTGTTTATAGAAGTAGATGCGGAAAGTGGAAAAGCAGTTAATATAAAGAGGGAAATGGTTATAATTTCTCTATGAACAATCCACCATCCATTTACACGATTTTCTTTCTATCCTTCACCGTTGCCTTCATCGGTGCAGCAAGCCCTGGTCCCCTTTTGGTAGTAACGATAACGAAATCTTTGCGGGAGGGTATAAAAACCCCCTTCATAGTCGTGGCGGCGCACGGTGTTTTAGAACTTTTAATGCTCGCTTTGCTACTCATAGCTGCCAAGCTGATATCCCATAACAATATAATCGTAGCGCTTATAGGGATTATCGGGGGGATAGCGCTTGCATATCTCGGCTATGGTATGTGGAGGGACGAGGGGGTGGCGGATGGTGAAAAGGAAAGGAAGGGAAATGCATTCGTTTTAGGGGTAATAGCAACTTTGTCAAATCCCTATTGGTATCTATGGTGGTTTGCGATTGGTTTGAATTTCCTTTTAATGGGGGTTAAGAGGGGTTTTTTAGGGGTCGCTGTTTTCTTCTTAGGACATATTCTGGCTGATTTGGTCTGGTATCTATTCGTCGGCGCCCTAACCGTTGGCGGTAGGAAAAGGCTTGAAAGATATGAAAGGCTTGTAACTCAGGTGGGTGGTATAATCCTTATCTTCATCGGTGCCTATTTCTTCGCCAGCGGTGCGGTGTGGTTGAGATAGAGAGATGAACCGACCGGTATTGGCAAAATAAAAGGGGGTTGTTATAATAGAGATAGGATTGGAGAGGTGGCCGAGCGTCGGTCTAAGGCAGCCGCCTGCTAAGCGGTTGGACGCCCAAAAAGGCGTCCCGTGGGTTCGAATCCCACCCTCTCCGCCAGAAAAAGCGCCCGTAGCTCAACCCGGATAGAGCGTTGGCCTGCGGAGCCAAAGGTTACAGGTTCAAATCCTGTCGGGCGCGCCAGATTGCCCCGGTAGCTCAAGAGGATAGAGCGGGACCGTCCTAAGGTCAAGGCTGCAGGTTCGAGTCCTGCCCGGGGCGCCAAACCAACTGGAGAGGTGGCCGAGTGGACGAAGGCACTCGACTGGAAATCGAGTGAGGGGCTTAAAGGCTCCTCCGTGGGTTCGAATCCCACCCTCTCCGCCAGAAAGGAGTGAAAATATGAACAAGGAAGTGAAGATTGAAATACCACAGGATTTGGAGGCAATCTTTTCCAACTTGGCGGTGATTACCCATAACGAGAGCGAATTCATAATTGATTTCATTCAAACTGGTCCCGGCGTCCCGCCTAAAGTGAAGGTAAGAATATATCTGACACCCCAACACGCAAAGCGCTTTCTCTTCGCCCTGCAGGAAAACCTGGGGAAGTACGAGGCGCAATTCGGCGAGATAAAGCTACCCCCTGTAATCGGGGGAGAGATAATAAGGGAGTAGGAAAGCCCCCGTGGCCAAGCGGATTAAGGCACGGGCCTCCGGAGCCCGGACCGTGGGTTCGAATCCCGCCGGGGGCGCCAATAGGCGGAGAGGTGGCCGAGTGGACGAAGGCGCTCGACTCGAAATCGAGTGAGGGCTTAAGGAGCCCTCCGTGGGTTCAAATCCCACCCTCTCCGCCATTGACATAGGAGTTGAATTAAATTTAAGATTTTATTGATTAAAAATGACCGATGAATTAAAAGGGTTAATCAAGGTTTTTGCCATAGGAACCGCTGAAGACTTGCAATCCTACATTGGTTGCAAGCCGATAACTGTCGTTGCTATGATGTTACAGGAGCTTCTTCACCTTTATCTGAACGACAAAAATTCCTCCACTCTCAGGGAGTTTATAACTGTTAGCCTTGCTGGTTATGAGCCTCATCCTGGGAAAATAGGCTACAACGGATATAAACAAGAGCAAGGAGGAAAGACAAAAAGGTGTGAAGCAAAGCCCAAAAATGTGGACACGAGGTCCTTCCCGCTGAGAAAATTAAATGGAGGAGGAAATTTTACAGATTATACTTTCAATAGACTTGAAAGGGATAAAGAAGAAAATCCCTCTATGCTGGTTAGCGGTTTCGTAGATGGGCATCTCGTTTATATAATAGAGTTCCCTTTTGCCTGTCCAACTTTTTTGAAAAAAATAGAAAACCAACTTAAGGAATGGGAGAAGAAATTGACGGAAGGGAGGGAAACAAAGGGGCAGTTTCTAAGAAGCGCTTATTTTACCTACAAGGACTATATAAATTGCCCCGATTTAAGAATTGTTTATCTGGCACCAAGAGCACAATTGGAAAAATTTAAAAATTATATCGTGCCAAATTTTTATCAATTTCTTCTTGCTAAATCAGGAGAAAGGGAAGGGTGAAAAAAATGGAGGCGAAGGATTACTTGAACAAAATTTTCCTCGGCGATGCCCTAACTATCCTCAAAAACCTGCCCGATGAGATTGTGGATGT
>JBMFMH010000050.1:8724-12318 GCA_049970775.1 bacterium
ATGGCGGAAGACAAACGAAATATCTTCAAAAGAAACCCTTAGAAACAAAGTTATTCGCCGAAGAGGAGTAACTACGGGCGTGAGAGCTTTAATCCTTCATCTCCAAAGCTATTATTATCGCTTCCGCTACTTCCTTCATCGGCTTGCGATATTCCATACTCCGCCTCTGCAGGTATCTGTAGGCGTCCTCCTCACTTATCCCTAAATGCTTCATTAATAATCCCTTAGCCCTCTCCACCAATTTTCTTACCTCTAAAGCCTCCCTCAAGGAGGAAACCTCCTTCCTCAATTCCTGCAATTCCCTATATCTCGCTATAGCGGTCTCTATCGCTGCCACTAAACCGCCCTTCGTGAAAGGTTTCACCAAATAGGCAAGCACCCCTATATCCTTCGCCCTCTCTATAAACTCCTTATCTGTATAGGCTGTCAAAAGAAGCACCGCTACCCCCTGCTCCATCAACTTCGCCCCTGCCTCAAGACCATTCATCTTGGGCATCTTTATGTCCAATATAGCTAAATCTGGCTTGACCCTCTCCCCTATCTCTACCGCCTTTTCACCATCGCCAGCCTCCCCCACTACCTCATACCCACTCTCCTCAAGCATCTCCCGCAAATCCATCCTTATAACAGCCTCATCATCAGCAATCAATATTCTAATTCCCATATCGCTATCTCCGTGGGAAAAACAATCCTTGCCTTCGTTCCCTCATCGGAAGTGATCTCAAACTTACCTCCCAGCTCCTCAGCTAATCCCTTCACTATGGAAAGACCCAAGCCAAAGCGAAAATCCCTTGGCAATCCCTTGCCATCATCAATCACCTCAAGAACGAGTTTATCCCCTTCTTCATTCAGCCTAACCCACAAATTACCGCCCCTGCCCTCAAAAGCATAGCGAAAAGCATTCTGTAAAAGCTCGTTTATCATTATCGCTATGAGGGAAACAACGGGAGGGGAGAAAAGGGGGGAAATCCCCTCCAAATGCACATTTACATTCTGCACCCCAAGAGAGCTCCGAGCCATAGTGATGAGCCTTTCCGCAAGCTCACGAAAATCAACCCCCTCTATACCCCCCTCTGAGAGAAGCTCGTGAACTGTTGCTATGCTTGAAAGCCTTTCTATTGCTTCATCCAAAGCTGCACCAGCGGATTCCTCGCTAACTCTTCTCCTCTGCATCCTCAATATGCTTATAACCGTTTGAAGGATATTTTTCACCTGGTGATGCATCTCCTGAACAACTTCTGAACGAAGCATCTTTTCCTGCAGGCGCCGCCTTAATAAAGAGATATCACACAGGATGGAAAGGGTGTAAGAATCAACGAGCTCTATTTCCCTTTTCAGTATTATGGTGGAACCAAACTGTATCTCTTCCTCTGTATGAACCTCTTTCCTACGGGTAATGAGCCTTATCGCTCCTTCCAGTTCTCCTTCCACGAATTCTTTATGAAGAGGCGAATGAATACCCAATTTCCTGTATATAGCCCTCGCCCTTTGGTCAAGGAAAATTATCTTTCCCTCTTTTCGCAAAACCTTGCCATCGCCTTGTTTCAACATCTGAATAATAATCTTTTCGTCCACTTCCCCTCCGAATAAGGTGCGATTTAAAAGTGAAGCTATGAGGCGTAGATACCGAGAAGAGATGCGACTCATTCTCCTCTGCAATAGGTTTTGGTCAACCTCAACTATCCCTATTAGCTCATCTTCAAGGAAAATCGGAGCAGCCCATCTCCACACTGGTATCCCCCTCACCATCTCCCCTTCTATCCCTCTCACCATTCTCAATTTCCTGAGAGCTAAATAGGGAAGGGAATCGGTATGAGGGGAAAGCGTCTCACCCTCTCTGCTTCTCCGATAGATAAAGGGAGCGGTTGAGGGTTTTGCGTGGGAAACCACCTTTAATGTTCCATCCTGCTCCGGAAATAATAGCAATAACTCTGAATGGGCTATATCAGCGAGAAGGGGGAGAGCTAGGGAAATCTCTTCTAAAAGTTCGCCTGGTTTACCCATCTTTGAGCATATTCTTTTCCTTTAAAGAGCGCCATTTCGTTCAAGGGAATCGTATCCTGCCTGCGAGCTGGTATCACTTTCGGCATAACGGATAAGACGGTATTAAATGAAACCACAGGCACAAGCTCTAAGTATGCTCCTAGCACAACGAAGTTAGCCACTCTTGGGGAACCAACTTCTTCAGCGAGCTCGTTAGCGGGAAGGGGATAGATTTGCCAATCATCCCGTTGGGGGATTTCATCACAAAGGGAAGAATTGAGAAAAAGCCTTCCACCCTTCTTTAATTCCTCAGCCACATCCAAGAATTTCCCATGCATTACGATAACGGTCTCCGGCTCAATTCCAACGGGAGAACCTATCTCCTCTGAGGATATAATCGTCCTACAGTAAGCAAATCCTCCCCTCATCTCTGGACCATAGGAGGGATACCAGAGGCAATTCTTCCCTTCCTCCATCGCTGCGTAGGCAAGGATTTGCCCCATAAGCATAACCCCCTGCCCACCCAGGCCAGCAATGAGAATCTCCTCATAAAGGGTGTCCCTATCGCTCATTTTTAAGCACTACCACTTTTACAGGAGGGGGTAAAGTGCCCTTTTCTACCTCTAAATAGGGAAGTTTTTCCACATCCTCCTTCCCCTTCAAAAATTCCTCAACACCGCTTATCGGGAAGTCTATCTTCTCTGTTTTATAATGCATAGGAATGACTATGTTTGGTTTTAAAGCGGAAACGATATGGCTGGCTTGTTCCGCGTCAATCGTGTAGTAGCCACCGACGGGAATGAGGAGTATGTTTACCTCGCCTATTTCCCTTAATTTTTCCTGAGGGGGGATATGTCCCAAATCGCCCATATGGCAGATTTTTATTCCATCAACCTCAAAGACAAAGACCGTATTGCGTCCTCTTTTCCTTCCTTCTACTTCGTCGTGGAATGTCTCAACCGCCTTGAAATTAATCCCCTTAACGGTTGCAGTTTTTCTCACAACCTCGGGATTACCTTTTACCTCCTTAACTGCGTTGTGGTCAAAATGCTCGTGGGAAACGGTTACGATGTCAGCGGATTCGTTTACCGGGGAATAGCCGATGTTTGCTTCATAAGGGTCGGTAATGATGCGAAGCCCCGAGGATGAAGTGATGAGAAAGCAGGCATGTCCTAGCCAGTCAATTCGCATCTCAGAGACCTCCTTTTTTGTTTTTAAAAATTATAAATCCACTGAAGGGAAAATACAAATCCCTGTGTAATGCCATATAATATTGGGCTCCGTAAAAAAGGGTAGGATATCGGAGCTTCATCATAAACTCAAGATTAGTAATTCCAATATCTTTTTGAAATTTTGGCTTGGTTGAATAAAACATATAAAGACATATTATCTTCAATTTCTGTAAATCTTTCATAAATCTTGTTTTGCTTCAACAAAGGAAATTCTT
Source organism: bacterium (assembly GCA_049970775.1). Taxonomy (GTDB): domain Bacteria; phylum Armatimonadota; class JACIXR01; order JACIXR01; family JACIXR01; genus JACIXR01. The sequence goes on from JBMFMH010000050.1 coordinate 12,155, forward strand.
CAAAAAGATTAGATGAAGTTAATAGCGGGGGAATAAAATGCTATTTTCTTCTTTTAGGGAATTATTTATTCATGGGAAAAATTTGATGCTTAAAAAAATGCCCTACCTCTATTTTCTCTCCTCAACCTAAAAGGGGTATATCGGGAATGGCAAGCAATTCTCGG
>JBMFMH010000051.1:0-11963 GCA_049970775.1 bacterium
GGGAAGATTTTATCCTAAACTTTCAAGTCGTAGCGCTAAAGAATTTATGAAGCTAGTTGATATACTGCCCTCTCTAAATCTTCCCTTCTTGAGTTTCAGTGTCTAATATGTCATTGAATTATACACAATCTTGACTTTTCCTTAAACCAGATGGAGAATTAATAAAATGGAAAAAGAAAAGAGAATCAGGGCACCGCTTTCAGAGGAGGAAATCAGAGAGCTTCACGCTGGGGATAGGGTCCTCATTTCCGGCGTCGTCTACACCCTGCGCGATTCCGCCCACAGGCTTCTCCTTCAACTATATAAAGAAGGAAAGGATTTCCCTTTCCCCACGGAAAACGCCCTAATCTATTACGCCGCTCCAACGCCTCCCAAACCAGGTCATCCCCTCGGCTCACTTGGACCAACAACAGCGGGAAGAATGGATGCCTATGTTGCAATGCTCCTGCGAAGAGGCATCAAGGGTATGATTGGTAAAGGAAAGAGAAAAGAGAAGGTAAGAAGGTTGATTGAAGAATACAATGCGGTTTACTTCCTCGCAGTTGGCGGAGCGGGAGCTTACCTCTCCCAGTTCGTTAAGAAAGCGGAGGCAATTGCCTTTCACTTTTTAGGACCAGAGGCAATTTATGAGTTATATCTGGAGGATTTCCCCGCCTTAGTGGCGATAGATTGCTGGGGTAAGAGCATTTGGGGAAGAGGTGAGCCAGGTGAGGAAAGGGGAAGATGACCCAGAGATAGTTTTTCTACCAGCTGAGGACCCAGAGTGCCCAAATTGCGGGGAAGAACGAACATTGAGGATAATAGTGGATGGCGTGGAGTATTGTGAGAATTGTTATCCCGATGAACCCCAAGGGGAACCTCTCTGGGGAGAAGACCAAATAGATTTTAGGGATATCTTAGATGAAAACTTCTGGATAGAGGAATCAGAGGAAATAGAGGAATCGGAAGAGGATGAGGAAGACTACTGCGAAGATATTGAGGAATCTTGGGAAGATAGCGATGTAGATTGGATACAAATTTACGAGGACGAAGATGAGGAGGACCCCTCTGAAGAAGAGCTATGGGAAGAGAAGACAAATGATTGCCCCAATTTCTTGGACGAAATTGCTTGGGAAAGGGACTTCTGGGATATGCTTCAATATATGTGCACGATAGGACAATTGGCAGAGGAACCAGAATGCCCGAACTGCGGTGAGGAAAGGATTTGGAAAATCGTTATCGCTAAGAAGGAATTCTGTGAAAATTGCTGTTGGTTTTTCCTCTATAATTTTTTGATAAAGGAGGACGATTAACGAAAATGGCTTGGAGGAAAACCAAGATAATCTTGCAGATTGTTGTGATTTTCTCTATTACATCTTCCCTTTTGGGGCAGGAGGTTGATTATGGACCAAAACATATCTCCCCTACCCTTGAAGTCATTACACCTCACATAAAGTGGCTCAAACCCTATGCAAATGGTCCCCTCAATGTCCTCTTCCTCACTCATAGGGGAGCTATGAGGGAAATCGTGGAACTGGCTGAAAGAATGGACATCAATTACACCGTTATATCAATCGCCCGTCCCAATACATTCTACGAAAGAGACCCCTGTAATCCCTCCACCCTTTCCCCAGAATCTATGACAACCGATGGCGAGAGGAAATTGGAGGGGAATTACGATGTAATCGTTATCGGAAATATAGATTGGAACTGCCTTCCCCTTTCCTGGCGTTATCTGATTTTAAGAAAAGTGAAGGACGGAACCAACCTTCTGGGAATGATAAGAGGGAAAGACGAATATCTAACAAAAGCTTTAGAGAAAAAGATAGAAATAGATTTCCCCTTCCTCTTCCCCTATAAAGGTCTGCCTCATTTTGAAAAATACGAGGACATTAATTCTTTTCTTAATCACACCCTTGATGTTTACCAGTTCGGTGAAGGGAGAATATTCCTTCTCAAAGGATATGATGTGCCTTATAAAATGCAGATGCTCACACCTTCCCCGATAGGAAATCCTCTCGAAGTTAGCTACATTGAATACGATTATTACCTCGCCTTTATCTGCCACCTCCTCACCCTCTGCGCAAGGAAAGAACCCACTGTCAAAATAATGGGAAGCGATTTCCTTGAGGTAAATAGGGACGAGCTTTCAAAGTTGAATTTCTCCCTTGAGAGCAAGGAAAAGGGGGAAATCACCTGCAAATTAACTATCAGGGACAAAGCCAACTCTTATGTTCATTCCCAAACAAAGGAAGTCCCTATTTCCCCTGGGGAAAACAAACTGAGCTTTGATATAGAGAAGCTACCCGCAGGAGAGTATTTCGCCGATTTATGGGTTTTGGATGGAGGCAAGACAATAGATTTCGGCTCCTCCTTCATAAAGGTTCATTCAGATATATTTATAAAACGCATAGAGATTAAAAGGGCTTATAACAAAGAGGAAACTATCTCTGGGAAAGTGATTTTGGAGGGCAGAAACTCTAATTGGAAAGGCTTCAGCCTCCTTATATACCAAAAGGATAACTTTGGAAGGATTACAAGCGTTAAGGATATTGACCTCTCTTCTTTTCCTTCTAAATTTCCCTTAGAGGTTCAGTTCTCCCTTCCAAAAAGCAAGCCCTTAACGATTCTGCAAAATATTTGGGCGGTGTTATTGAAAGGCAAAGAGGCGCTGGATTGCAAAAGGGCATATTTCACGGTATCCAATCTTTATCCTGAAGATGATATAAGATATATATTGTGGGTTGGTGCATTCGGCTCCTACCTTACTCCTCTTTTCTACCGTGAGCTTTATAAACAAGGATTTGACACCCAATACACTGGCTTCAATGAAGCGGTCCTGCTCGGTGGACTTTACCATCTTCCTTATGCAACGAGGTTCATTGATAGGAAAACAGACTGGTATCCCCATCCCGATGTGCCTAATAGAACGAAGGACGACCACATCCGTCTTCCTTGCCTCAATGACCCCTCCTATCTTGAGGAAGTGCGAAACACTTTGACGAGGACAGCGGAGTATCTGAAGCAGTTCTCCACTAAGGAGTTCTCTATGGGAGATGAATGCCATTTCGTTGGAGGAAGTTACGAGCTTTGTTTTTGCCCATACTGCGTTTCTGGTTTCGCGAAGTTCCTTGAGAAAGAATACGGAAACATTGAAAACCTCAATAGGGAATATGCTTCTAATTACAAATCCTTCTCCGATGTCAAACCGGTTACCCTTGAGGAGGTTAAGAAGGACAGTAGGCTTGTTCCCCTTTGGGTTGATTACAGAAGATATATGGAGGATGTTTGGGCGGGAATTTATAAGTTCAGCAGAGATGTTATTGAAAAGGTCGTTCCCGGCGCTAAAGTCGGTTATGAAGGAAGCGATATGGCGGTAAACAGCTTCATCGCTGCCGATTTCTATAAACTAATGCAAGCTATGAACCTGAATAACACATACGATGCCCCTTTCATTCCCTATGCGGTTTCCCATTTCAGCCAGCCTGCCACGCTCCTGGGATTGGGCTGGTATGGAGGATATAACCCCTGCAGAAGCGAGATTTACAATAGATACATCGCTTGGCGCCACCTCTTCCGAGGGGCAAACTCTTTCTGGGTCTGGCATGGTGAACCGGGAGAGGAGGGTTCTGTTGTGGCTCCCGACCTTTCATTCTACGATTTCTTCAAGGCGAATGCAGAGGAAATCAGGGAATTGAAGAAAGGGATTGGAAAGCTGATAATGAATGCCAGGAAAACATCAGATGTAGCAGTCCTCTACTCCCCATCAAGCGTTCATCTCTCAACCTTGACCTCTGGCTTACCACCAATGGAAGAAGTCCTAAATAGCTTAATCCCCCTTCTTGAGGATGTGCGTCTTCCGTTTAGAATCATCTCCTATAAGCAATTGGAGGAAGGGATTTTGAGAAAGGAGAAATTTCACCTTCTCATCCTTCCCTATTCCCAAGCCCTTTCCTCAAAGGAAGCGGAGGAGATAACCCATTTCGTTAAGAATGGTGGAGTTCTCTTGGCGGATTTACGGGCAGGAATCTATGACCAACATGGAAAGCCCTATCCCAAATCACCCTTGGATGAGCTCTTCGGCGTCCAGCAATCCGCTACTCCTCAACCCAAAAAGGGAAGCGTTTCCCTCCATTTAGCTAAGGATTTCCCCAACTCCCTCCCTGCTACCTTCTGCGATGCAACCCTTAAGCTCTCCTCAGGCAAAAATTATGGGGAGATTGAGGGGATTCCCTGCTTTGTTGTGAACAAGTTTGGCAAAGGAACCGCGATCCTCCTCAATTTCTCCCTCGCTTCCTACTCCCCAGGGAACGAGTCAGCAAGCATCTGGAGGACCTTTTTCAAATCCCTGCTTGACTACGCCGGCGTTAAGGAAAGGGTGAATGTTTCTCCCGACATCCCCGGGCTCAGAACATATTGGTTCCAAAAGGATTCCATTCAATATCTCGGTATCCTTCAGGAACTCCAAGCGAAGCCCTCCCCTCCCCTGCCCGTTAAATTCCTTCTTCCGAAAAAATATCACCTTTACGATGTGAGGAGCGGTAAATATCTTGGCTATGGAAATACGATAAACACGAAAATAGAGCCCGGCAGAGCCAAACTGTTTGCTCTTTTCCCCTATAAGTTAAGCAAAATATCCCTTCTTGTTCCTCGCAAGGTAGCGCAGGGTGGAGAATTAACATATGAGTTCAAGCTAAACGCAACGAATGCTTCCTTAGGTCTTCACATAGTTCATCTTTCCCTCATCAACCCTGAGGGGAAAGAGGTTCCCTATTACAAGGAAAATCTATCCGTTGCGAAGGGAAGGATAAAGGGTTCCATTCCCCTTGCCTTAAACGAGGTGCCTGGCAAATGGAGGATTAAAGTTAAGGATGTAGCTACGGGGATGACGAGCGAGGCAACTTTCACAGTGGAGGGAATAAAATGAAAGTAGCGAAGTTTCTCGTTCTTATTTTGCTTCCTATACTTCTTTTTAGCGATGAGAGAAGAGAATATCCCTGTTATCTAATGAGCGAGGCGCCGATTTTGGATGGTAAGGGAGAGGAAAAAGCCTGGGAAAACCTCCCCGAGGCAACGGGTTTCTACATCCTTGGTGGGGAAAGATATGCTATGGAAAAGCAGACCTATTTCAAAGCGGGTTGGACAAAGGAAGGAATATACATCTTCGTGAGATGTGAGGAACCCGCAATGGACAGGATTACCGCGAGGTTAAAGGATGGAGAGCTGCTTTACCAAGAGGATAGCGTGGAGCTTTTCCTCTTTCCGAAGGATGCCCCCAATTATCTTCATCTCGCCGTTAACTCTCTCGGCAGCCGATGGAACGAGATAGACTCAACCGGTCAGCCATCCTCGCCCTGGAATTGGCAAGCAAGGGCATTCCGAGGCAAGGACTTCTGGTCAGTTGAGGTAATGATTCCCTTCGCTGTGCTGGGGAGAATTCCGGAAGATGAGGAAAAATGGCTGATTAATATCGCCAGGAACATCTATACCGGTCCAATGGTGGAGCATTTCACCTGTTGGCCTTCCTTAAGAGGAGGTTTCCACGAGGTTCAGAACTTCGCCTTAATAACATTCAGAGAGAAGAAAATCACCGCTGAGGAAAGCAGGGAGATAGAGGAGAAGATAAACGAGCCCTTCTATTCCTTCCTCAAAGGGGAAGTAGAGGGTTTATGGAGTGAATTGAGGAAGAACTTCGCAAGCTTTAGGGAGGAGATTTCCTATGGTTTGGGAAAGGAGAAGTTAAAGGATGAAGCGATTTATCTCAGGGACGCTTGGGATGAGCTGGAAAAGCTCGTTCAGAAACAAAAACCTTCTTTGCTGGAGCTGCGCGTTTTCCTCATCAAATACCCTTATCTTCCCAGTCGGTTTAAGGACTTCCATTACAAGGTGCTCTTAGAGAAGTTGTTTGAGGATTAATCGGTTATTTTATTATTAAGGAAAGTTAGGGGCTCCACAAGGCGTGTCATCCCTCTATCTTTTTTCGTCATTGCGAGGGATTCCGTAAGGAAGCCCGAAGCAATCTCGTCTTTTCCTTCTTTTTCGCCATTACACCTAGAAAGAGAGATTGCTTCGTCGCTACGCTTCCGCTTCGCTCCTCGCAATGACGGAAGGGGGTGATAGATTGCTTCGCTACCGCTCGCAATGACGGAAAAGTGGAAATTGCTTCGCCACTTCGCTCCTCGCAATGATGGAGGAACACCCCGTCTGCAAAGCCGACACCCCTATATGAGAAAGGTCTTGCTGTTTTCCTCTAAAACATTGTAAAATTCTATCGCTATGAGAGGATTAACTTTCCTTGGCACAGGATTCGCCTTCCTGCTACTCGCCCCAGCCATCCCTTCCTCTCCCGCCCCCAAATTCTGGCGAGGATGGGATAAATATCAGGTCATTATGTGGAGCACAGGAGATGTTAAGAATTTCCCCCTCTGGGTGCAAAGACTAAAGGAACTCGGCTTCACCGCTGAGGAATGCTTCCGAGGAAGAGACCCCAAACCATTCGTTGAACAAAATTTCCTCTTTTATGTTGAAAACCTCATATTTGAGCTTTGCTTCCTCCATAGTAGAAAACCCCTCTACGATAACGACTTCCAATCCTATATATCCACCCACGATAAGAAATTCCTAATCCGCAAACCCTGTTTCCACGACCCTGCTTTCTGGGAAAAAACGGAGAAAGAACTCAAAGATACGATTTCCCTCTACGCCCCTTATAAACCTCTCTTATACGACCTACGAGATGAACCCTCCATTGGCTCCTTCGCCAACCCTATGGATTACTGCTTCTCTCCTTATACCCTGCAAGCCTTTCGTGAATGGCTGAAAACCCAATATGGTTCCCTTGAGGCTTTGAATAAGGAATGGGATACTAATTTCTCCCGCTGGGATGAAGTTGAGCCTATGACTACTTATGAGATTAAGGAAAGGGAAAAGAGGGATTTAGCTAACGGAAGACTGGAAAATTACGCGCCCTGGGCGGACCACAGAGCTTTTATGGATTTGACATTTGCCCAAACCCTTGACAGAATGCGTCAGATAATCCACCAAATTGACCCTGAAACGCCTGTTGGCATTGAGGGGGCGCAGATGCCCAGCGCTTGGGGTGGCTACAACCTCTACCTTCTATCCCAATCCCTTGACTGGATTGAGCCCTATGATATCTGCAATAGCAGGGAAATATTCCGCTCTTTCTTCCCCCAAAACGCCCCTATCGTCAGCACTGTCTTCGGCAACGATTACAATCGCATCAGAAGAAAATTATGGTGGCTATTGCTTCACGGTGATAAAGGCTGTCTTGTCTGGGACGACGAGAACTCAAGATGCATAGAAAAGGAAAAGGAGGATATGCCGATAACGGAACGAGGAAGGGAATTGGCAAGGATAATGGGAGAGATAAAGAACATTGCTCCCACGATTTTCTCTCTTCAACCCATCGTTGACCCCATAGCCATCCACTATTCACAGGCAAGCATCCGTGCCCATTGGATGTTTGATTCCCGGGAGGATGGCAATACCTGGCCTCGTAGGTTTTCCTCTTATGAGAGGGTTCACTCCCGCTTAGCTCAAGCGAGAAATGGCTTTGTCCGACTCGTTGAGGATATCGGGCTTCAATATAAATTCCTCTCCTCGGAACAGATAGAGCAGGGGGAGCTCCTAAAAGGTGGCTATAAGCTCCTGCTTCTGCCTCAATCGGTGGCGATGTCAAGGAAGGAATGCGAGGAGATAGAGAAGTTCGTGCGTTCAGGCGGAATAGTTATAGCGGATAATATGACAGCGACGATGGATGAACATTGCAAAAGATTGCCGAGAGGACAGCTGGATGATTTGTTCGGAATAAGAAGGAAATCCCTCGGTTGGCATCCTGATGCGGAAGGCGGTGAATTGAATCTGAACGAGAAATACGCCTCCCTCCCCATCTTTGAAGCCGATATTGAAACCACAACCGGGAAAGCTCGCTATCAGGTGAAAGCCCCTGCGGTCGTTGAAAGGAAAGTTGGGAAGGGGAAAGCCATTTACCTCAACATCGATGTGAGGGTTTATCCCAAGCTTCGCCTTGCTCCTCCTCAAGGCTACGCCTTCCGGGAGCTTTTCCTAAATCTTTTAAAGGAAAACCACATTGAAGCACCCGTGAAAGTGCTGAAGGAAAACGGCGAATTTGCCGATTGTATTGAGGTATGGAGATATAAGGGTGGAAAGGAGGAGTATGTCTCGCTGATGAGGAATCCCGAATTCGGGGTTGAGGAGTTGAAGCAAATCGGTTATCCGGGAAACGATGCGATAGAGAGGGAGGAAATAATAGAAATCGTTTTCCCTCATAAGGCTAAAATCAGGGAGATAATAAGCGGTCAGGATTTCGGCTCAGCGAATATGGTGAAAGCGAGATTATCCCCCTGGACTCCCTTGATTTTCAAATTGGAAAGGTGATTTTTAATGAAAAGGAGCGTTTACATCATTCTCCTCTTGGAGGTGTCGTTTTTCCTTATGGCAAAGACAAGCATTGAGAAAAAAGGGGAAAGCTGGATTTTGGATAATGGCATTTTGCGGGTTACAGTTGATGCCCCAAAAGGCATATTGAACATTAAGGATTTGAGGAAAAGCATCGTTTGGGAGCAACCGGAAAGAAATATCGTTCCAGAACGAGCCTTTCGGGATGTAAGGCAGATTCCCGATGGAATCTCCTTCACAACCTCCCTCCCCCAGCATAGCGGAAAGCTTGTTGAGGCGAAATATGAATTAATCCTCAATCCCCACCTTCCCCAAATCCAAATAAAGGTCGGCAAGGAGGAAGAAGACGCGCCATTTGCTGGCTTCTATTCTCTTGAGCCATTCCTCACTAACTTTAAAAAGGGCGTCATAGCCATAACGGATTATTGCGATGGTCATCTCTATCCGATAGAGGAATTTCCTCACTACGCCTGGGCAGGAGGTCGCTTAGATATGCCCTGGATTGGCATCTGCGATTTGGAGAGCGGTGCTGGCTACTCCATTATTATTGATACATCCGATGATGCAACGATATACTTCCCAAAATTCAAATTTAAAGGCAAGGAGCTGTCCCTCCCCCAAATCTATTGGGAACCAAGCAAAGGCAAATTCTCCTATCCTCGGGAAATCATCCTAGCTTTCACCTCTGAGGGAAGCTATGTGTCTTTAGCAAAGGCTTATAGGGAATACGCTAAGAGCAAGGGGCTCATCGTTCCCTTCAGCGAGAAGGTGAGGAAAAACCAGAACATCCGCCGCCTTTTTGGCGCTCCCGATGTTTGGTTCGAATGGGACCGGGGAGATTACCTATCCTTCGCCTTAGAGGCGAAGACCTTTGGTGTGGAAAAGATGCTCCTGCACGGGAGGAGTTCTCCCGAAAACCTGTTGAAAGTCAATTCCCTCGGCTACATAACGAGCGAATACGATAATTACACGGATATCCTGCCATTGGAGGAAGGGAAAGGGATTGATTCCTCCCACGGAAGGATTCCCGAGGATGTCGTCTTGATGGCAAACGGGCAGAGGATGACCGCCTGGCTTACCTGGGATAAGAAGACGCAATATATGAAGCGCTGTCCCGCCCTTTGGCGGGAAGCAGCTCAGCAGGTAATCCCGAATGTCTTAGGGCAATATCCCTTCATCGGACGCTTTATTGATGTCACAACCGCTGAGGGATTATATGAATGCTATGATGAAAATCATCCGCTAACAAGGGGAGGAAAAAGGCAATGCGGAGTTGACCTTCTTTCCTATGTTCGCTCTTTGAGGCTGGTTGTGGGAGGGGAACACGGAATATGGTGGGCGGTTCCCCACTTAGATTACATTGAGGGAATGATGAGCTGTAATCCCTTCTTTTCCTGGCCTGCTGGTCATCTCATACGCCCGAAATCAAAAAAGGAGGAGTTCACAGACCCCTGGGGTCATAAACTGCCCAGTTGGGAAACCTATGAGAAGTGGGGTATCGGACATAAATGGCGTGCCCCCTTGTGGGAGCTCGTCTTCCACGATTGCATAACCTCCACCTGGTATTGGGGGGATTCCACCGATTTCCTCCTTGAATCCGCCCCAGAAATCACCCCCAAAAAGAACGCCTTCAACATCCTATATGGCACCATTCCAATGTTCTGGAGCAGAACCTGGAACACGAATAGGGATTTATTCCTCAAAAGCTACCGAATCACCTGCAAATTGCACGAGCAAATAGCGGATAAAGAAATGCTCAAGCATGAATTTCTCACCGAAGACCACGATGTGCAAAGGACCATCTTCAGCGATGGAACGGAGATAATAGTGAATTTCGGGGAAAAACCCTATGAATTGAAGAGAGAAGGCAAGGGCTACCTTCTTCCTCAAAACGGCTTCTTCGTTAAGGGACCGAACATTGAGCAATTTATGGCTTTGATAAATGGGAAGCTCGTAACCAGTGTTAAAGCACCGGGTTATAAATACAGCGATGAAGGGGGAGTGGAGGTGGAAATGGTGTCCAAAGGGATGAGGAAAATAATGCTCCACATAGGCTCGGGGAAGGAGGTCTTGATAAAGCCAGGGGAACTATCTCCCTTATGGGATGTTGAAAGCACTCGTATATTTGTTTTGGATAAAAGAGGCGTTAGAAGGGAAGAGATTAAATTCAAAAAAGAAGGCGATGGTATACGCATAGGACCCTTTGAGGAATTCACCAACTTGGAGATGATATGCGGAGGTCAGTGAATGATGCGAATTTTATATTTGGAAAAGGATAGGAAAGAAATCCAGGAGATATTGAACCGTCCACCATTTGAGGAAATCGCTCTTGATTCCGCAAAGGAGATAATCAAGAAGGTAAGGGAAGGTGGGGATTTTGCCCTCATATCGCTCGTTAAGAAGTTTGATTCCCCAAATATCACAAGCCTTTCCGTTTCCCCCAGCGATTTGGAGGAAGCTCATAGGAAAGTTAGCAGGAGCTTCTTATCGGCGATTAGAAGGGCTAAAAGGAATATAGAGAGATTTCATAAATCCTGCTTGAAGAATTTGAAAGAGATGATTCTGAAGTTCCCCAATGGGACTAAATTGGCGAGTTTGCTTCGCCCGATAGAGAAGGTGGGAATTTATATCCCGGGTGGAAAGGCTCCCTACCCTTCAACCCTCTTGATGACCGCCATCCCCGCTCAGGTTGCGGGAGTGAAGGAAATTATCGTCTGCTCCCCTCCCCAAAAAGATGGGGAGATTCATCCTTTAATCCTCGCAACGGCGAAGGAACTTGGGATAGAGAAGATATTTAGAGCGGGAGGTGCTCACGCCATCGCTGCGCTGGCTTTCGGAACGGAAAGCATACCCAAGGTGGATAAAATCGTTGGTCCAGGCGGGGCAATAGTTGCGGGAGCAAAGAGGGAGGTATTCGGCTATGTGGGGATAGAGAGCATAGCGGGACCAAGCGAAATCCTCGTTTTAGCCGATGAGAAAGCAAATCCCTATTTCATTGCCTTGGATTTGCTCGCCCAGGCTGAGCACGACCCCCTCGCTTGGTCTATTCTCTTAACAACTTCTCCCGACCTTGCGGATAGAGTCCTTAGGGAAATAGAAGCTCTTATGCCGAAAATGGAGAGGAAAGCGATAATTGAGGAAAGCTTAAGGAATAGGGGATTCGTGATAATCGCCGATTCTTTGGGAAAAGCGATTGATTTCGTCAACGATTTTGCTCCCGAGCATTTGGAGATAATGATTGAAGGGTGGGAGGAGCTAATTCCCCTGATAAAGAATGCGGGAGCGATATTCGTGGGAGAATACTCTCCGGTAGCGATTGGCGATTACATAGCGGGTCCGAGCCACACCCTTCCCACAGGGAGAACCGCTCGCTTTTTCTCCCCTCTTTCCGTTGAGGATTTCCTAAAGAGGACCTCTCTGATTTGTTACTCTCAACGCCAGTTTGAGCTTGATGCGAGGGCAGCGATAAGGATAGCTAAAAAGGAAAAGCTCGTCGCTCACAGCCTGTCAATCCTGCGTAGGTTGGAATCCATTAAATGAGC
>JBMFMH010000052.1:0-11877 GCA_049970775.1 bacterium
GATTTAAAATTTAAACATCCATAAAAGAAAGGGGGTGAAAAGAGATGAAGACAGCGAAGGATATTATGACGAAGGAAGTCATCACTGTGAAGCCGTCAACAACGAGGAACGAGTTGGCGAAGCTGCTTTCGGAGCGCAACATAAGCGGAGTTCCAGTTATGGACGAGGAAGGTTGCTGCGTGATTGGCGTCGTTACGGAGGCTGACCTCCTAAAGAAGTGTGGGGAAACGGTGGGCGAGATAATGACGAAGGAGGTCATCTCCGTTAGCGAGGACACGCCGATTGAGGAAATCGCTAAGATACTCGCCGAGAAAGGGATAAAGCGTGTTCCTGTCCTCAAGGAAGGGAAGCTCGTGGGGATAGTGAGCAGAGCGGACATCGTCAGGGCATTCGCGGAGAAATAGGAAGGAGAAAAGGAAGAGAGGCGTGGCAGGGCAATTGCCCTGCCACGCCTCTCTTATCATCCCCTCCTACTTAAATATACTTGCAAAAGCAGAACCGCCGCTATACTATCCTCTTCCCCTTTCCTCTTTCTCCCCTTCCCCAACCTCAAAATCCTCTCCGCCTCCTTCGTGGTTAGCCGCTCATCAACCTCCTCCACATTGAACCCCAGCTCCCTTAGCTTACCAGCCACCAGAAGCGCAAACTCCGTTGAGGGAGTGATGAAACCCTTTAAAGAATATGGTATACCAACCACTATCACCTTCACTTCCTCCTTCTCCGCAACCTCCTTTATCCTCTCCACTACCATTTCCTCGTTCTCTACCTCCAAAAATCCAAATGGAAAAGCGAAACTCCCGCTTTTATCACTTATCGCTAAGCCAATCCTTCTTTTCCCCACATCAATCGCTAATATCTTCCCTCCTAACAAACCCAGTTCCCCTCCAAAACGAAAATAGCTAAAAGATAAACAAGGGCTAATAGGATGAGTATCGCTCCCGTGTCATTTATTAAAAAGGCAAAGATAAGACTTAGCAGAACAGCTGAGAATAACTCGCTCATACCTCTTTTCACCCTTACACCCCTGATTAAAGCGAAGATAAAGAGTCCCGCCAACACTAACATTCCGGCTTTCCACCCCGTCTCCGAGACTATGCTCAAATTTAAGAGAAGTTTGTTGTTGAGAAGGAGAAAGCTTTGATAGGTATCTTCCAATAGCAGTCGGGCGAAATCGGCGATATGGGAAACACTCAGCGAAGCAATGATGCCCATCAAAACCACTAATGCTAAAAAGGTTAAAAAGGAAATAAGCAATCCCCTTCTTTTATATCGCAAATAAAGCAGGAGAAAATACAGGAGGAAAAGGGAAAGTGAAACGCCGAGGTTAGCGCCCCAGAAGGGAAGGAGCAGACAAAGGGCGGAGATAAAAACACCACCAATTTGAAAAATATTGCTCTTGAAAAGAGAGTAAAGAGCGAAGGGGAGGGAAGCGAGGAGAATTCCTCCATATTCATTCCCGACGCCATAGAACCTGCATCCGCCTAAGGCATAGACATTCAAGGGAGAATGAAGGGAAAGCTCTCCACCACTGAGGGCATCTACGAGTATCAAGAACACAATGAAAATCAAAATGGAATTTAAGAGGGGATAAGAATATTTGGATGATATAAGCCAGAGTAAAAGGAACAGGGCGAGTGATAAAAGGAAAGAAAAAGCTATGGACGATAGGAGATTGCTTGGCGGGAAAAGGGAAAAGAAAAGGAGAGAAGGAGGGAAAAGGAGGGAAAATAAAAGGGGATAATCAGTGAGGCGGAAAACAGCGAGTAAAAAGCCGATAAAATAAAGAACAAGGAATATACCTATAAGTATGGGCTGAGAAATTCCCTCAAGTGTTGACGAATGAAATAGACGATATAGCTCTTCCAAATTGCCCTCCGTTGAGACTATTGGCTTTCCATGCATTGAGGAGGGGGATGGCAAATTGAAGAAGGAAAGGATTGTTGGGGCGATATCCTGAAGCGTTATCAATCCTTTTAAGCGAGTTGAGGTGGAGGTTAGCAGTTTGCCCCTATAGTTCTCGTTTAGGATGGCGACAGTGGAGAGGCGGTCTGGTTTATCCTTTCTCGTCCCTATCAAGGAGAGGAAGATGAACAAGTCCCCCTTTTCATAAATCTTCAGCGTCTCACCGAGTAATTCACTTGTTCTTTTTAAGCAGTCATTTCGCCAGATGTATTGAGCTTGAGGGGAAAGAAACCCTTCGTATTGGGAAAATCTTCCCATCTCGCCGCTATCAATTACAATCAGGGAGGCATTTTCCACTTTCCTGAGGGCGGTCCTAAATTTTGGCAGGTCTATTACTTTGCCTGCTACGGATAAGGGTTCTTTTCTGAGCAATTGGGAGCTCACATCGCCGTAATCAACAACGCCGTTCTCATCGCAGGCGATGAGGACCGCTAATCTGCGAGGAGTAAGCGCATCAGAGTTTCCCACAACAGCTGTCTTATAACCACCAAGCCCTCTTATCATTGAACCAAGAAGCCCTATAAAGGCGCCTGTTTTCTTCTCACGGTTAAGCGCTTTTATCGCCTCAATCGCTATCTGCACAACGCCCTTCTCGGGTGGATAGATGCCTGTTCTTGTATAAAAAAGATAGCCAGCCTCCACTCCATCCACCTGCTCATCGACATTATAGCCCAAGACCGCTTGAGAGGGCTTGATTAATGGGTATCCACCCGCAGAAACACCCGCTACTATCTCCTCAAGCTTGCTTCTTCTCGTTGAAAGCAATCCCCAACTACCTTTAGCTTTCAAAAAAGAGAAGGCGGGATAATTTAGCCTCTCTATATCGCTGAAATCTATATCCTCTGTAAGGAAAATTATCGCTTTGTTATGAGGAAAAGCAAGGATAGTAAGAAAACTAAGGCATAGAGCTCTCCACAAACTGGAGGGCAAATCTTAAAGCCTCCTCTAATTTTTCAGGGTTTTTCCCGCCCGCTTGGGCAAAAAGCGGGCTACCTCCTCCTCCACCTCCCACTATTTTCGCCACCTCACGGACGAATTTGTCGGCGGCTAACCCCCGTTCTGCTATGTCCCTTGAGACCTTACAGACGAGGACAGCTCGTTCATTCGCCACGCTTCCCAAGATAACCGCACCGCTCCCCATTCGTTCTATAAGGGAATCCACAAGCCCCTTCAAGCCCTCTATACCTATCCCTTCCACTTTCTCAGCGACTATCTTTATCCCCTTAATTTCCTTTGCCCTTGATAGTAGATTATCAACCCCCTGAAGCGCTAATTTCCTCTCTAATTCCCTCTTTTCTTCCTCCAACGCCTTTATTCTCTCAAGCAAATTCTCCACCCTTTGCGGAGCCTCAAGGATGCCCGACTGAACCTGCCAAGCGATTTTTTTGAGGGAATCCTCAAGAAGGCGCACATATTCTAAAGCAGACATCCCGCAAACAGCCTCAATCCTACGCAATCCTGCCCCTACCGAACTTTCCTCTATTATTTTAAACAAACCTATTTCCCCCGTGGATGAAGCATGGCAACCTGCACATAACTCTATGCTGAAATCCCCCACTCTGACCACCCGCACGACCTCTCCATATTTCTCCCCGAACAAAGCCACAGCTCCCATTTCCAACGCCTCCTTGAAGGGATGCCAGGATGTCTCCACCCTTATATCTTCCAAAATCTTCTCGTTCACCATTTCCTCTACCTTTTTAAGCTCTTCCTCGCTAAGTGCCCTGGTCCAAGAGAAGTCAAATCTTAGCCTATCAGGAGCGACATAGGAGCCAGCTTGATTGACGAAGGGTCCGAGTATTCGCTTGAGTGCGGAATGAAGGAGATGGGTTGCGGTATGATGTCTCTGAATCGCCTTCCTCCTTTCCTCATCAACCACCGCATGCACTTTCTCGCCCACCTTTATTTCCCCTTTCACTATCCCCTTATGAAAGATTAGGGAACCGTATCTCTGCACATCGTTTATCCTAACCTCTCCAAGAGCGGAGCGCAGATATCCCGTATCCGCAACCTCGCCTCCACCTTCCGCGTAGAAGGGTGTTCTATCCAGCAATATCTCTCCCTCTTCATTCGTCAATCTCTCTACTTTCTCCCCTTCTTTCAAAAGAGCAAGAACCTCCGCCTCCCCCTCAAGGGTTTCGTAGCCGATAAATTCGGTTTGGGAAAAAGCCTGGGTTAGGAAGGAATAAATGGGAGGCAGTTTCTCCTCTTCCAGAGAAAGACGAGCCCTTTCCCTCTGCTTCTCCATTGCTGAATTAAATCCTTCTATATCCACCTCCGCCCCTCTTTCTTTAGCGAGTTCCAAAGTTAGCTCCAAGGGAAAACCATAAGTATCATAGAGGCGAAAAACATCCTCGCCTTTGAGAAACTTCCCGGATTTAAGCATCTCCTCAAACAAAATGAGCCCCGAATTTAAGGTGCGTTGGAACCTCTCTTCCTCCCTTTTAATCTCCTCTAAGATGAAATCCTGATAATCTTCAAGGAAGGGATATCCTCCCTTCATAACCTTTACAACTACCGGGACGAGGCGGTGGAGGAAAAGCGATGGTAAGCCCGCTATTATTCCCTGCACCTCTGCCCTACGGAGAAGACGCCTTAGGATATAGCCTCTTCCTTCGTTTGAGGGGAGGACGCCATCGGCGATGAGGAAAACGCCAGCCCTTATATGGTCTGCGATTATCCTCTTCCTTACTACCGGCAATTCGTTTTCCGCCATTTCATTTATATAAGCTAAAATAGGTTGGAATACATCCGCATCAAAGCAACTCTTACCACCTTGAACAGCTGAAGCAAGCCTCTCCAATCCCATTCCCGTATCTATGTTCCTCTTCGGAAGAGGGTGAAGCTCTCCTTTCTCATCCTGATAGAATTCAGTGAAAACATGGTTCCATAGTTCAATGAAGCGGTCGCAATCGCACCCAGGCTTGCAATCAGGGGAACCACAGCCCACATCCTCACCGAAATCGTAATAGACCTCTGAGGAAGGACCGCAAGCTCCCGTAGCGCCAACTGGACCCCAGAAATTATCCTCCTTACCGAGGCGAACGAGCCTCTCCGGAGGGAGCCCTATCTCATTCAACCATATCCTTTCCGCTTCCTCGTCCTCAACATAAATGGAAGCCCAGAGTCTTTCCTTGGGCAATTTAAGCACTTCTGTAAGGAACTCCCACCCCCATAATAAGCTTTCTCTCTTGTAGTAATCGCCAAAGGAGAAGTTGCCCAGCATCTCAAAGAAAGTGAGGTGGCGAGAGGTCAAGCCTACTTTCTCTATATCGTTTGTCCGCACGCATCTTTGGCAGGTAGCAACCCTTGTATAAGTCGGATTTTCCCTCCCTTCTATTATAGCGCGAAAGGGAACAACTCCCGCTCCCGTGAGAAGAAGAGAAGGGTCCGTGGGCACCAAGGGAATGCCGGGCAAAATCTTATGCCCCCGTTTCTCAAAGAATTCCAAAAACAAAGAACGCAGTTCGTTGCTTGTCATCGGTTTGAGAAATAATTATAACCGCTACTTTAACCCAAATCCACGCTTTCCTTCGCCATAGGGGTGGATTCCATAAACTTTAGTGTTTCCTCCAAACTGCGAACGCCCGTCGTTGCTCCGATTGCGGTAACGCAGAGCGCACCTACAGCGTTGGCGAATTTAGCCGTCATCTCCAGGTCCCATCCCTTCAATAAACCCGTGAGGAACCCAGCGGCGAAGGCATCTCCCGCCCCCACCGCATCCACCGCTTCAACCTCATAGCGAGGAACATATATCTCCTCATCCTTCGTTCGCACATACGAACCCTTGCTCCCCATCTTCAAGACCACCATTCCCACACCTTTATCAAGAAAAACCTTCGCTATCTCCCTCGGCTTCTCCCTTCCCGTTATCATTCTCGCTTCCTCTATTGAGGGGATTATCAAATCCAAGTGAGGGAGGACAGGCTCAAGAAGGCTCATCCATCGCCCCTTTGAATCCCAGACGGTATCAAGGGAAACGAAGGCGCCGAATTCCTTTGCCTTTTTCAACAATCTGGCACAGGGCTCACCATCAAGAGAGGAAAGCACGAAAAATCCCGCATAATGCACTATCCTGCTTCCCTCAAAGACGGAGATATCAACATCTTCCTCACGGAAGTTCGCATTAGCACCTATATAGTGGATGAAAGAGCGTTCCCCATCAGGGTGAACGAAGACCTGCGTGGCGGAGGTGAGGGCTTCCTCATCCCTCTTTATACACCTTATTCCAACACCCTGTTTTCTTAAGCTTTCAACGATGAAATCGCCGAAAGCATCCTTTCCTACCTTACCAACTACTGCGGTATCTATTCCAATCTTTGCGAGAGAAACCGCCGTATTAGAGGCACAACCACCGGTATGAAGCTCAATCGTATCAACGAGAACCAACCTACCCTTTTCCGGATATTGACTAACGGGTTTGGCTACGATATCCGCAACGAGAATACCTATACAGACAACCTCGGGCATTTAGAACACCTCCTACTCAGGGATGGTTCCAGAAAGCACAAAATTTAAAGCTCCAAGATTTCCTTCTCTTTCGCTTTTTGCGTCTCGTTTAATAGCTCTATGTATTTATCGGTAAGCTTCTGTATTCTTTCCTTCGCTCGGAATACCTCGTCCTCGGAAGCTTCCCCTTTATCCTTAAGTTCTTCCAGCTCCTCATTTGTAGTCCTTCTTATGTTTCTTATGGCAACCTTTCCTTCCTCTATTCTTTTGGCAACGAGTTTGAGGATGTCCTTCCTTCTTTCCTCGCTGAGGGGAGGGAAGGGAAGTTTAATTATATTGCCGTCGTTGCTCGGAGTTAGTCCGAGGGGAGATTTGAGAATTGCTTTTTCTATAGCGGGAATGGTTGATTTATCCCAAGGGGAGATGATGAGGAGGCGTGGCTCGGGCACGCTTATCGCTGCGAGTTCCTGTATGGTGTATTTGCCACCGTAGACATCAACCTCTATCTTCTCAACGAGGGCGGGGCTAGCTCTGCCAGTTCTTATGCCGGCGAGGTCAGATGCGGTAGCCTCAAGGGCTTTCCTCATCCTCTCCTCGCATTCCTTCTCTATCTCCTCTATCCTCTTTTGCATAGGCAATCCCTCCTACGAAAGTTCCTATTTCTTCACCAAGGGCAGCTTTTGTAATATTACCCTTCACTCTCATATTAAATACGACGATAGGGATGTTAACCTGCTGGCTCATCATAACTGCGGTATAGTCCATAATTCGCAAACCTCTTTTAACCATTTCAAGGTAATCCAACTCCTTGAAGAGGCGGGCGCCTGGCTTAAGGCGAGGGTCATCCTCATAGACACCATCAACATTCGTCGCCTTCAAAAGGACTTCCGCCTTAACCTCGGCTGCCCTTAAAGCGGCTGCGGTGTCGGTTGAGAGGAAGGGATTCCCCGTTCCCGCAGCGAATATCACCACTCTCCCCTTTTCCATATGGGAAATAGCCCTTCTCCTTATGAAGGGTTCAGCTACCTCTCGCATCTCTATCGCGGTTTGCACCCTCGTGGGAACGCCTATTTTTTCCAGGGCATCCTGCAACGCTAAAGCATTTATCACCGTGGCAAGCATACCCATATAATCACCCGTCGCTCTATCCATTCCCATTGCCTCCACTTCCGCACCCCTCACGATGTTCCCTCCACCCGTTATCACCGATATCTCAACCCCCTTTTCCCATACCTCCTTTATCTCCTCAGCGATTCTATTTATCTCCTCCAAATCCAAGCCGAATCCCTTATCGCCAGCGAAAGCCTCCCCAGATAGCTTCAACATCACCCTCTTCCACTTCGGTCTTATCATTTATCCCTCGCCCAGCTCATAGCGAGTGAACCTTGCAACCGCTATCTTCTCCCCTATCTTCCCCATTGCCTCAGCAATGACATCTTTTACCTTTTTCTCCTCATCCTTGATGAAAGGTTGTTCAAGAAGACAAACAGTTGCGAAGAAGTTCTCCAACTTACCTTCCACCATCTTTTCCACAGCTTTTGGCGGTCTACCTTGGCTTTCCGCCCACTTGCGAAGAACCTCCTTTTCCTGCTCCAACACCTCTTCGGGAACATCCTCTCTGCTAATGTATGTCGGCGCCATCGCCGCCACCTGCATCGCTAAGTCGTGGGCTAACCTCTTGAATTCCTCAGTTCTGGCAACGAAATCCGTCTCACAGTTCAACTCCAAAAGGACGCCGACTTTACCGCTATGATGGATATAGGAAACGATTACCCCTTCCTTAGCCTCTCTCCCGCTTCTCTTCGCAGCCACCGCTATCCCCTTCTCTCGCAGGACATTCATTGCCTGCTGGATATCGCCTCCCGTCTTCTCCAATGCTTTCTTACAATCCATCAAGGGGGCGCCTGTAAGCCTTCTCAACTCCTTAACCAGTTCAGCGCTGATTGACATTTACTATCACTCCTTTTCTATCTATCTATTTCCTCTTCCATAAGTTCCAGCTTCCCGAAATCCTCCTCCACCATCAATGCCCTCTCAAGGAGTTCTCTCCTCTCCCCTTCCGTTTCCTCCTCCAGCTGGGGCTTTGTCTCAGTAACGATTGCCCCCTGCTCCCTTAAAGCCTTCGCCTCAGCAATTGACTCGGCGAGCTTATCCGCTATAAGCTTTATTGACCTTATCGCATCATCGTTGCCGGGAATGGGGTAATCCACCTGAGTGGGGTCGCAGTTTGTGTCAACGAGGGCAATCACCGGGATATCCAATCTTTTCGCTTCCCTGAGAGCGGTCTCATCCTTGCGAATATCAACGATGAAAACAGCCCCGGGCAAATCCTTCATATTCCTTATTCCCCCGAGATTCCTTCTCGCATTCTCCAGTTGTTTCCGCAAAAACTTTGCTTCCCGCTTAGGAAGCTTCTCAAATTCGCCTTCCGCCTCCATCTTCTCCAGCTTTTCCAGCCTCTTCACACCGCTCATTATCACGGAGAAATTCGTAAGAGTCCCACCCATCCACCTTTCCACTACATACGGCATTCCACAACGCTCCGCTGCCTCCTTGATGGGCTCCTGCGCCTGCTTCTTCGTGCCCACGAAGAGGATTTCCTTCCCCGATAAGACAACCTCTTTGGCGAATTGGCAGGCTTTCTCCAACAGCTCTATTGTCTGTTGGAGGTCAATAATGTGGATACCGTTTTTCCCTCCATAGATATACTTCTCCATCTTGGGGTGCCATCTGCTGGTTTGATGTCCGAAATGCACCCCCGCTTCCAAAAGTTCCTTCATTGTAACGACGGGCAAAAACCATCAACCTCCTTTTTGGGTTAATTTCCTCCTCTCCTTCATATCCTCAAAAACCCTCCTTATTAAGGAGGGCACCCAGAGGAATCCAGAGAGTGCGATTTTCCGATTTTTAATTTTACCTTTCTACGCTCTTAATGTCAAAAAGATATTTACGAGGGTCAGCTATTCTACCCTCAACCGCTGAAGCGGCACAAGTCAATGGAGAAGCCAGGTATATCTCTGCGTTTGGATTGCCCATTCTTCCCTTGAAGTTCCTATTTGCGGTGGATAGGACTCGTTCGCCATCAGCAGGAACGCCCTGATGCGTTCCAACACAAGGACCGCAGCCGGGTGGCAAGACCAAAGCGCCAGCGGAAAGGAAAATCTCTATTAAACCTTCCTTTATCGCTTCCCGCAAGACCGCACGGGAGGCTGGCGCAATAATGAGGCGAACATCGGGATGAACCTTTCTGTCCTTTAAAACGAGAGCGGCTGAGCGGAGGTCAGATAAGCGTCCGTTAGTGCAGGTGCCGATGAGAACCTCTTGAATCTCTAGCCCTTCTACCTCCTCAACAGGCACTGTATTATCTACCCTATGAGGCTTTGCTATCATCGGGGGAAGGGAGGAGATATCAAATTCCCTGACATCTTCGTAAACCGCATCCTCGTCAGCCCATATGGGGGTAAAGGGACGAGAGCTATGTTCTTTCGCCCATTGAATGGTTTTCTCATCGGGTGGAATGAGCATAAACTTCGCCCCCATCTCCACCCCCATATTGCAGATGGTGAAACGCCCATCCATATCCATATTGCTAATAGCCTCACCATATAGTTCCACAGCTTTATAATTTGCACCATCTGCCCCCATTTCGCCAATGAGATAGAGGATTAAGTCTTTCGGTTGAGTTTGGGGTGGTAGATTTCCTTTTAGAACAATTTTTATCGTTGAGGGAACCTTGAACCAGAGCTTACCGCTGAAGGCAGCTGCGGCGAGGTCTGTGGAACCAACCCCAGTTGACAGCGCTCCCAGAGCTCCATAAGTGCAAGTGTGGGAATCAGCTCCCAGAACCAATTCTCCTGGCAGAACATAGCCTTTCTCCGGCACGAGTTGATGGCTTATCCCTTCGCCGGGTTCAAATAAGAGACAGCCATGGCGTCTGGCGAAGTTGCGCATCTTCTGATGGATATTTGCGACTGAGGCGAGGGGCGGGGGAGCATTATGGTCTATGAACATCGCGAATCTCGTAGGGTCGTGTAATCCGCCCAATCTATTGAGCTCATCAATTATAAGGGCGGAAGTGCCATCCTGCCCGAAGCAAAAATCAACCTCAGCGAGAACGACATCTCCCGCTTCCGCTTCCTTGCCGCTTTTTAGGGAAAGAATTTTTTCCGTTATAGTCTTACCCATATGCCCTTTATTTCAATTTTCCTTCCTTGAAATCCTCGTATATCTCAACAAGTTCCTTATCAAGGGGCATCCTCTTCAATTGAACCGTTTCCTTTCTCAAAATGGTGAGGAGGGCTCTTGCCTCCTCATCGGAAAGGTGGATGCCTAAAAGGGAATACTTATACTTCACGGCGGCGATACCGGAGTGCTTGGATATTCCTATCTTCCTTTCAAATTCTCCCGTTTCGCCCGGTAGGATTATCTCGTAATTGCGGGGATTTTTGATGACGCCATCTGCGTGTATTCCTGAGGCATGACGGAAGAGGTTCTCTCCCACTATCGGCTTCCAGGGGGGAATGTAGCGGCCGGAAGCGAGCGCTACATACTCGCAAGCCTCCCTAAGCAAAGATGTCCTGAAGCCCATATCCAACCCCCAGGCGATTTTAAGAGCCATTATCACCTCTTCCAAAGGAGCGTTCCCCGCTCTTTCGCCCAAGCCATTTATGGTTACACCGAGCCAAATGGTTCTTTCCGGGAATTCCTCCACAGCTTTAACGCCAGCAAGGGTGTTTGCCGTCGCCATTCCCAAGTCGTTATGACAGTGCATCTCCACATCTATCCCCTCGTTCATAATCATAGCCACTAATTCCTTAGTTCTGAAAGGATGGAGACAACCCAGGGTATCGCAGAACCTTATCCTATCAGCTCCCGCGTCCCTGGCGCTGCGCACGAATTGGAGGAGGAATTCCTCATCCGTGCGGGAAGCATCCTCAGCGTTGCAGGAAACATATAATCCCTGGCTTTTCGCATACTCTATCGCCTTCGTCGTGGTTTCTATTACCCATTCACGAGATTTTCTCAATTTAGTTTCAATCATAATATCGGAGGTTGAGATGGAAATAGCCACAGCGTCAAGTCCGAGCTCCACGGAAGATTTTATCTCCTCAACGATTGGTCTATGCCATCCCATCAGAAGGGCGTTTATCCTTCCCCTCCTTTTCTCCTCTACTAACTCCTTTATATATTCCCTCTCATATCCGGGCTCATCGGGAAAGCCTACCTCAATCATATCAACTCCTATCTCGTCAAGATAACGAGCTATACGCATCTTTTCCCTGTTAGAGAAAACTACACCGTAAGTTTGTTCTCCTTCCCTTAATGTGCAATCGTTAATCTTTATTCTTTCCGCTAATTGAGCCAATTTTACAACCTCCTTTCAATGATTATTATTAATTTATACCAATTTTCTTCCGCAATGACAAAATTTTCATCCTAAGAATTCAAATTAAAAGGGGAGGTGGA
>JBMFMH010000053.1:0-11820 GCA_049970775.1 bacterium
TCTTTTTTCACTTCCACTGGTTCAACCTTTCCGCTTGTTGGAGAAGAAACCGCTTCCCCTTTTGCTTCCTTTTTCTCTGGAACGGAAGGAGGAGTCACTATTGAAGGAGGTGTGATTTCCTCCTTGCCAATTATTTTCTCCTCGCCAAGAGAGGTTTTCCCCGAGGGATTATCAACGGTTACCTTTACAGGCTTTGACTCCCCTTTGTTATCCGCGGCATCGTAGGCGAAAGCCTGTAATATATGGAGACCGTTCAAGTAATTCGTGGTGTCCCATATATCCGTGTAGGGTGGATAGTTCTTCAAGAACTTGAACTTATCATCAATAAATAACATCACATATTTTACTCCCCTGTCATCCTCCGCCTTAATTTTAACCTCTACCTTTCCCCAAAGCTTCTGTCCTTCCTTTGGAGAGAGAATCTCCACGAGCGGTGGCGTGACATCCTCTAACCCGTTGTTAACATAAACAGTTATAGTGGATTCACCAACATCCTCAGGTCTGCTGTAAGCCCTAGCTAACAAGCTGTGAGGACCGTTCGCCATCTTAAGAGTGTTGAGATAGTAAACCTGCTGCCCCCTGAGCAAAGGCGAATCAAAGACAGTTTCCTCCACCAACTGCCGGTCAACATAGAACTCTAACTTCGTTATAGGATGCTCCCCTGTGGCGGAAAAAGCAACGGTCACTTTCACTTCACCGCTTATTGTCGCCCCATTTGAGGGAGTGACAAAGGACACCTGCGGTGGGTAGGTGGTGGCGTAAGCGAAGCCGACCACCATAACCATCACAACAATAGACAGCCTTGCCTTATTAAATAATGACATCAAAAAGACACCCCCTTATAAAGGTTTATTTAAAGGAAGGTTAATACATATTTTAAAAGATGTCAAATCTAAAAAGCAATTTTAAAATATTTTTGCTGAGTATGCAAGAGAAAAACGAACTTCAAATCTCAAATTTAACCCGTAGCGAGTTTCAACAACTAAAGCCTGTGCTCATTGAAATATATTTCTCAGCTTATCAAGGTATGCCCGCTTACGCTTATAATAGGCGCAGGTCAGTGAAGAGTTATCTTGATTGGCTCTACAAAGGCGACCCTGAGGGGTTCTTCGTAGCGAGAATAGGGAGAGAAACGGTCGGTTTCGTCTCCTGCCACGCTAATTGGGAGGATTACCGAGAAGGAAGGGTTTGCGAGGTGCACGAGTTCGTGGTGAAAAAGGAATATCAGGGCAAGGGGATAGGCAAAGCTCTAATGAATAAAGTCATTGATTACGCCCTCTCCATGGGACACAAAAAGCTCACCCTCTGGGTGGGCGAAGGGAATGAGAAAGCGATAAATCTGTATTTAAAAATGGGGTTTAAACCTCTCTACAAAGCAGGCATCTGGTTAAGAATGAAGAAAGACCTATAAAACCATAGGCATTGTTGCTGGTATGGGAAAAAATGGATTTTAACATCTCGCGCTACTCCCTAACCGGGATGAATGATTCCGAAAAAGGAGAAAATGACCTTTTATTTCCCATTATCAACTGATAATAAAAGGGAAAAATAAGAATTTTCTCGTTTTATGTAACCTTAGATTTATTCAAGGTTTACAGAAATTGAAGAAAATGTGTTTTTATTCGAGTTATTCAACAAAGCCAAACCATAAACAACCTCGCTGATACTAACTCGTTTACTCCTCCATTTTCTCTATCAATATCTCCTCTCCCTCTTCCACCTTATCCAAATCCTCTGGCGATGCATTTATCTTACCGAAGATATTAACAGCGCTTGCCGGTCTTATCTCGCCCGCCCCGCTTATCGGCGTTGGTCCAAAGAAAATACACCAAGCCGAGCCAGGCGGCCAATAGCCCATATCTCCTACCTCCACAATCTCTTTTTGGTTCTCAGGTTGACATTTAACCGGGATGGGAAAATATATCTCCATTCCCCATCTTCTCGCTTTTGAACTGATTGGCAGAGAATTATAAATCGCCCTAGCGGTTTCATTATCAAAAAGTTCTCCTACCGCTTCTAATCCAGTGGTTTTAAATATTATCTTCACCTTCATATGTTCACCTCCATTCATTTGTTGTGAAATATTTACTAAATTATACGATGGATTGCTTCTTTGATAAATGTTAAAATAATATCAAATAAGCAAAATGAAGATTGCGATTTGCAACGAGATTTTTAAAGATTGGAATTGGCAAAAAACCTGCGATTTCGTTTCATCCATCGGCTACGAGGGAATAGAAATCGCTCCCTTCACCTTCGCTTCAGATATACGGGATTTAAACGATGAACATCGGAGGGAGATACGAGAGATTGCCGAGAAAAACGGTATCCAAATCATCGGACTTCACTGGCTTCTCGCTTCTCCTCCCGGGCTTCACATAAACCACCCTGACGAAGCCATCAGGAAAGAAACTCTTCAATATATGAAAGAACTCGTTAGGTTCTGCCACTCGCTTGCTGGGGAAGTAATGGTCTTTGGCTCACCAAAGCAGAGAAATATCCTGCCGGGAGTAAGAAGGGAACAAGCCTGGCAATGGACGAGGGATTTCTTCCTATATACACTTGAAGAAGCGGAGAAACTGGGAGTATTTATTTGCTTGGAACCGCTCTCGCCACGGGAGACGAATTTCATCAATACAGCTGAGGAGGCGATAAAACTCATAGAGGAAATCTCCAATCCATATTTCCGTCTACATCTTGATGTAAAGGCGATGTCATCGGAAGGAAAGGATATAGGGGAGATAATCAGGAAAAGCGCTCCCTATTTGAAACATTTCCACGCTAACGACGAAAGTGGAAAGGGACCCGGCTTCGGTGCCACCGATTTCCATCCCATCATCAAAGCTTTAAATGAGATAAACTATGAGGGTTTCCTTTCCGTTGAGATATTTGATGTTTCCACCCCGCCCGAAATTTGTGCCATTAATAGCTTCAAATACCTTAAGGAGGTAATGGAAGATGAAGATAAAGGTTAAAGCTGGTCCCCATAAAAGGTTCTTTTGCCCGATTGAAATAGAATGCAGGGAGGATTTACCATCCTCATTCCTGCTTGAGGACAAAGATAGCGGAATGCTTTTGCCTGCTCAATTTGAGGATAGCGAAGAGGGAAGACTAATAACATTCGTCGTTCCCTTCCTGGACAAAAACGAGGAGAAAACCTATAACCTTTTGGAAGAAAGCCTTGAGGATAAGGTTGAACTTAAAATGATAGAGGGCTCGGTTGAGGTTTATCTCAGGGGAAATCATTTCACAAGCTACCATATAGACCCATCTTACCCTCGCCCCTTTCTTTACCCTTTATATGCCCCTTCCCAGATACCAATAACGAGGCACTTCCCTATGGCTGAGGTGGAGGGGGAGAGCAAGGACCATAAACATCATCGCTCCCTTTGGGTCGCCCATGGTGATGTAAATGGAGTGGATAATTGGAGCGAGGAGGAAGGACACGGCAGGCAAGTACACAGGTTTTTTAAGGAAATTAAAAACGGGGCTGTGCGTGGAACTCTACGAGAGGTTTTAGATTGGGTGGATTCCCAAGGGAAGAAGGTATTAGAGGAAGAAAGGCGGATAATTTTCTATAATCTGCTCTCACCCATACGGATAATGGATTTTCGCATTTGCTTCTATGCAAGCGAAGGGGAGGTTATCTTCGGGGATACAAAGGAAGGAGGCATTATCTCCCTGAGAGTGGCAAGCGATTTGGAAGGAAAAAGGGGAGGGGTAATTGAGAACTCCTTCGGAGCCATCGGAGAAAGGGAAGCATGGGGTAAAAGAGCACATTGGTGTGATTATTGGGGGCACATAAAAGGGGAAAAGTTAGGCGTGGCAATCCTTGACCATCCTTCCAATCTCCGCCATCCAACCTATTGGCATGTGCGTGATTACGGACTTTTCACAGCCAACCCATTCGGTGTTTCTCAATTCACCTCTAATCCTGAAAACAGAGGGGATTACAAACTTCCAAAAGGGAAAAGACTGGTTTTTAGTTATCGTCTCCTCCTCCATAAGGGTGACACAAAAGAGGGCAGGATAAGGGAACATTTTCTCAACTATGCCTATCCACCTGAGGTGGTGATGGAGAAATGAAAGGCGTAATAAAGTCTTTTGGGAGGATTTTCCTCATTCGGGAAGCAAACATACTGCTTGCCTTTATAGCGCTTTGCGCTGCGGTCTCCATTTACGCTCCCGATAAATTTCTCAATCCCTTCAACATAGAGAGCGTCCTTCGCCAGGTAGCGTTTTTCGGTCTTCTCTCCATAGGGGAAACGATAGTCATAATAACGGGAGGGATAGACCTTTCACCGGGTTCGGTCATCGCCTTCATCGGGGTCGTCGTTGCCCTTTTTATAAAGCTGGGCATTCCCTGGCCACTCGCTATTGTTTTTGCTTTGTGTATCTCAACCTTAATTGGTCTTTGGCACGGCATCTTCGTAACAAAGCTAAGGGTTCCTCCTTTCATAATCACTTTAGGGACATTGAGCATGGCAAGGGGTGGAGCCTCAGCCCTTACGAAAGGCTGGCCAGTGACTGGACTGCCAGAATCCTTCAAGACCCTCGGGACGAAAGGGTTGCCCTATTTGCCCATCCCCTTCATCATCCTCCTCGTAGTTTTCATACTTGCCCACATTATGATGAATTACACCGTTTTGGGAAGACGAATCTATGCCATAGGCGGGAACATTGAAGCAGCCAGGCTATCGGGAATAGATGTTGACAAGGGAAGAATCCTTTGCTATATAATCAGCGCCTTTTTAGCTGGGCTTTCAGGCATACTTATTGCGGCGAATATGGGGCAGGGGCAACCAGGCGTAGGCAGTGCTTATGAGCTTCAAGCAATAGCGGGTGCGGTGATAGGTGGGACGAGCCTTATGGGAGGGGAAGGAACTATGCTTGGCACTTTATTAGGGACATTCATAATCAGCGTCCTCTATAACGCATTAATCCTTCTGCAAGTTTCTCCCTATTGGCACGAAATCGTCGTAGGAAGCGTAGTAGTTCTAGCGGTTACTATTGATGTTTTAAGGCGTGGAAGGTAAGAGTAGTTTGGTGGAGCCGAGCGGAATCGAACCGCCAACCTCCTCATTGCGAGCGAGGTGTTGTCCCATTCAACTACGGCCCCATCTCTAAACTATATATAATACACCGAACTTTTTTGAAGTCAAATTACTTTCGTCCTTTATAACAAATCGGGTATTCATCCGTTCTAATAACATGATTACCCCTCCGACAAAAATCAATGAAAAATTTCAAAAAGATATTGGAATCATTAGATGAGGATAAAAGCAGGTGTGGCTAAAAGCACGGTGTATTATTGGAAAAAGAAATTGAAAGAGGGAGGGGGGAAGATTTTATCCTAAACTTTCAAGTCGTAGCGCTAAAGAATTTATGAAGCTATTTTTGTCTGTTTTCCCTTATAAAGTGAAGTGTGTTCAAACTGACAATGGGACAAAATTATACATTTCTACACTTATCCGAGAAGACCGCAAGAGAACAAGTTATGTGGAGAGGTTTCACAGGACACTGAGAGAAATTCTTCCCCTCTCGAGTTTATGATTAAACACCGATATCCTAACCTTCTTATTGAGTCTAATATGTTATGGGATTCTATAAACGATTGACATTTGTATCTGCGATAGAGCACAACTAGCTGTGCCCATTAATAATCCGAGCACCAACAAACTGCTCAGCCACATCTTATTACCTCCTCTCTTCGTAGCTATTGTGGCTTGTTCCTGAAACGATGGAACGATGGATAGTTTGTGCCACCTGCGTGATTTTCCTAGCGAGCTATGCATTTGTTCCAGCTAATATGCCATGGACTTGAGTCCCCGCAAGGAAAAGCAGTCTCTGACATCATAATGGTCGTGCCTGGTAAAGGAATATCAGCAAACAACCATATTCCGTTCTTATGCCCCTTGCAAGTAGGACACAACCATATTTGGGAGTTTTTAACATGAGGAAAGCTCGGGAAATGGAATCTCCTAATCGCTCTTCTCCTTCTTCGCTACTTTCTTTATCTTTCTAATCTTCTTATTGTATAGCAAAGTCCCAAATGGGTTTATTCCTTCCCGCTGAAGAGCAAAGGGGCTACCATTATGGGCAGGGCAGTGGCTAATCGGAAAAGGTCTCCCCTGCTGAGGGAAACGGTTATCCTGTTTTCCCCTTGAGCGAGGGATAGGAAAGCTTGGGCATTTCCCGTCTCGGTGGGACGAAGTGAGAGAATTTTGTCCTCTTCTCTCGTTGAGTTGGGGGTAGGACGATGATAGAGCTCCAGAGATTCCTTTTTCCCATCTAAGATATCTTGTGCTTGAAGCGCAAGGTCAAAAGCCTCCTCAGGGGATAAAGCAAAAACGATTTTGTTCTCCCACTCGTAACGCTTCTCCCCTTTTTGAGGTAAGCCCTTCCCTCCTTCCTTCGCCCTGGCGAAAGTAAGCCACACAATCTGCTTGGCATTATCCAACTCTATTTGGAGAGCTGATTTGCTTTTATAGATTATCCATGGCATATTTAAAGCCGTTCATTCTCCACGCTTTAGGAAGGGGGCGAGAAGGTCTATGGGGATGGGCATCACGACGGTTGCGGTATGTTCCGAGGCGATATCGGAGAGGGTCTGCAGGAAACGCAGTTGGATTGAGGCTGGATTTTGGCTCAATATAGCAGCTGCCTCGGACAACCTTTGCGCCGCTTGATATTCTCCCTCCGCATTGATGACCTTTGCTCTCCTTTCCCTTTCCGTTTCCGCCTGCCTAGCCATAGCTCTCCTCATTCCCTCCGGCAATATCACATCCCTTACCTCAACCGTTGTAACCTTAATTCCCCAGGGCTCCGTCTGCTCGTCTATTATCGTTTGAAGCTGCTGGTTGATTTTGTCCCTATGGGCGAGAAGGTCGTCAAGCTCAGACTGACCAACAACGCTCCTCAAGGTCGTCTGGGAAATCAAGGAAGTAGCCCTTATATAATTCTCTACCTTGCAGACCGCATCCTCAGGATTAACCACCCGAAAATAAACCACCGCATCAACCGTCACAGGAACATTATCCCTCGTCATCATCTCCTGCCGGGGAACATCCAATGTGACCACCCTAAGGTCTATCTTCACCATCTTATCCACAATGGGAATGAGGAAAAATAGCCCCGGTCCTTTCGCTCCTATCAATCTTCCCAAGCGAAAAATGACGCCTCTCTCGTATTCCCTCACTACCCTTATCGCCTGAGGCAGGATAATGATGAGGAAGATGATTACAATCGTTATTATGCCTTGCCACATATCTTCATACCTCCTTTTCTTTTTTTACTTGAAGGGTTAATCCCCTTATAGCCACAACCTTGACTTTGCTGCCTTTCTCTATAAATCCCTCCAGACTTTCCGCTCTCCATAGTTCCCCTTCCAAAAATACTATCCCAGTTGGATTGATATCGCTTCTAGCCTCAGCGATTCTTCCCACCAATGCTTCCCTTCCCACTGCCTTCGCACGAAACTGCGCCTTTATCCCCGCGGTGATAACGAAAAGGAAAAAGAGTGTCGTCAATAGGGTCATAGTGATAATCAAGCCAAGGGAAATCTTTCTATAGCCTACATTCTCAAAAAGCATTATTGAACCAATGAGGAAGGAGATTGCACCAGCTATTCCCAATAACCCGTGCGTGGGCGCTTTTACCTCCGCAATAAGGAAGCCAATCCCCAAAGCCATTAGGGCGAGACCAGCCCAATTGATGGGGAGGAGCGCCAAGGAGTAGAGAGCAAGGATGAGAGCTATTGCCCCAACAACGCCAGGAAGAATCGCCCCGGGGTTTGAGAGCTCAAAGATTATCCCATAGGTTGCTAAAAGAAGGAGCAGATAGGCGAAGTTGGGGTCAGTGAGAAGGAGAAGAAATCTTTCTCTCCAGTTCATATTTTCCTTTTTAATAGGGGCTCCCTTAGTTTGGAGGAGGAATTTCTCCCCATTTTTGTTCACCTGGCGACCATCCAGCTTATTCAGGAGGTCGTGTAAATCGTTTGCAATGAGGTCTATTACGCCGAGTTTGAGCGCCTCTTCCGCTGAGGATGACCGGGCTTTACGCACGGCGTCCTCCGCCCATTGCACATTTCTTCCCTTTTTCTGAGCAAGCGATTTCATAAAAGCAGCAGCGTCATTCACTATCTTCCTCTCCATTGCCCCACCTGTTTCCCCCTCCGGCATCCCGCCCAATTGCACGGGGGTAGCAGCACCGATGTTAGTTCCGGGAGCCATAGCCACTATGTCCGCTGCCATAGCTATATAGGCTCCTGCTGAGGCAGCCCTCGCCCCCGGAGGAGAAACGAAGACGATAATGGGAATGTAAGCAGATAGTTCCTTCTGGATTATCTCCCTCATACTTTTATCCAATCCCCCTGGGGTATCCATCTCCATTATCACTGCCTGGGCATTGTTAGCTGTGGCTTCATCAATCACCCTTATGATATACATACTCATTGGAGGGGTAATCGCACCCTCAACTTTTAAAAGGTAAATAGCACGCTGGGGAAAAGCTAAAACCCCTAAAAGGCTTAAGAGCATCAGAGAAAGGGTTTTCCTCATAGTTTCCATCTCCAATTAAAGGATAAAATAAACAAGGGGAAATGTCAATATATTGAAGATGTTGAAGGTCAACCAGCAAGCTTAACCTCCACCGCCCAGGAGATTATATCCAATGGTGGTAGGCAATCACCACTTGCATCGGTTCCCCTATATATTCCATTTTGATTCAGGGGAATCTCAACCGGTCCTGAATCAAGATAATCTATATTCCTCGTTCCCTGCCATCCGGGGTCCGTGGGCTTATAATCAATCGTAATTATGTTGAAACTTATCCTCTCTGCATCACCAAGCCATTTCCTGGTTATAGTGAACTCTATCGTTCTCCCATCCGGCGATATCTGGGATATGGGTGGTGGAGTGGAAGGATTGTCCATCTTCGTCGTAGCATCATAAACGAAGGAAAGAAACTGCCCCATCGTGTATCTAATGAAGTGGGTATAGCCAGTTGCACAGGTGTTTTCGTTTATTGGCCAAGGTGGACCATAAATAATTGGGAATGGTCCCTCCGCGGAATTGCCGTGTATGTTTAGGAAAACGAAATAATAGTAGGTGGGGTCTATCTCACCTTTCAAGGTGAAGCGAAAAATGATTCGGTCACCGAGGGTTTCCATTTGAGGAGGATAACGAGCACAACCCAAGAAAATCAAGGTTAAAAAAAGATTTGCCAATAGAAAGTTCCTCATATCATCAATCAGCGGGGAAAAGGAAGGTTAGACCAATGATGAAAAGCATTCCCAAAAGAAGAAAAGCGAAAAGGGAGAAATCCCTCTCTCTGTGCAATTCGGGAAGAAGGTCGGATGTAGAGATGTAGATGAAGGAGCCAGCGGAGATACCGAGAAGGGAAGCCAAAAGGACGGGAGATGGGCGAGCCCCCGTAAGGGAGTAAGAGAGGACGGCGCCCAGAAGCGTGGCAAAGGCAATGGAGAGGGATGCCAGGATGACCTTTCTCTTTCCTGTGCCGGCGGACAAGAGAAGGGAGGAGAGGGCTAGACCATCGCCTGATTTGTGGAAAATAACAGCTAAGGAGGCAACGAGACCGAGAGAGGGAGAGAAACGGAAAGTTGAACCTACCGCTATACCATCGACCAAGCTGTGGAGGGATAATCCCAAAAAGGCGAGATTGCCCATTATGTGAGAGGGGCAATGATGAGTATATTCAGGACAAGAATGAATCATCATAAAATCCTCAAGGGCATAGAAGAAAAGAAAGAAGAAGAGGAGGGAAATCGTCGCACTTGTCCTGTTTAAATGGAGAGCTTCGGGAAGGATGCGAAGAAAAGCGGAGGAGAGTAACATTCCTCCGCTGAGGGCGGTTAATCTGTTTAGCAAACGCTCATTTGCTGCTCCCCTCACCGCGAGGAGGGAGCCGCCCAGACTCGCAAGACAAGCAATAAGTCCGTAAATCAGTGGAAGAATCATCTTAACCCGGAGGCCAGGACATATGCCGTCCCGCAAGGAGATGCAAGTGCAGATGTGCTATCGCTTGCCCACCAGCGTTTCCCGTGTTTATCACAACCCGATAGCCATCTTTTAAATGATACTTTTGCGACAACTGCTTCACCGCAAGGAGCAATTTGCCAAGAAGATTTAAATCCTCCTCCTCCGCTTCATCCAAGCTCGCTATATGCTTCCTCGGCACTATTAAAATGTGAAACGGCGCCTGAGGATTTAGGTCATAAAAAGCAACTAGGTCCTCCGTCTCCATTACCTTCTTGGATTCAACCTCGCCCCTTGCTATCATACAAAACACACATCGCTCCATTCTCTTCTCCTCCTTTCTCTAATCTCACTTTGATTCCATCTTTAAATATTCCTTCTCCATAACACCAACAAAGCCCCTCAGTTGGTTCCTCTGCATAACAAGTTATGTAATTGTGAGAAATTCCCTCCCACAAATCTCCCCTCTTCCCTTGGAAGAGCACCCATAGTCTTTCCCCTATCAAGCTCCTCCTATAGGAAAGGGAAAGCCTCTCCTCAAGGGCACGCAAAACCCTCGCCCTTTCTTTCTTTATCTCCCAGGGAACATCCTCCCACTTCTCTGCCTTCGTGCCAGGGCGGGCAGAGAAAGGAAATATGTGGATTTTCCCAAAGCCAACCTCCTCACATAACCTCAGGGTCTGAAGGAAATCCCCTTCTCCCTCACTGGGAAATCCCACTATCACATCAGTAGTGATATTGACCAGGGGAACGGTTTTCCTTATTCCCTTCACGAGGGATAGAAAATAATCTACCGTGTAGGAGCGTCCCATCAGCTTGAGGATTCTGTCCGAACCTGACTGAAGAGGAATATGGAAATGGGGACAAAGCTTAGGATGGGAGGCGAGAAGCAAAAGTTCATCATCAAAATCCATAGGCTCAATTGAGCTGAGCCTCACGCGAAAATCCCCTTTCCAGTTTAAAATTTCCTTTAAAAGCGAGGGAAGAGAGATATTATCCTCAAGGTCCCTTCCATATTTTCCAAGCCTTATCCCACAGAGAACTATCTCTTTAAAACCTAAACGCAGTAACTCCCTTATCTCCTCTAGGACATCCTGAGGAGGTCTGCTCTTTGGCTTCCCTCGTAAATAGGGGACAATGCAATAGGAACAGAAATTGTCGCAGCCAGTTTGAATGGAAACGAAAGCCCTCTTTCTCCCTATCGCCTTCTTCGTTGCTTCTTCCTCGTTAAGGGAAAAAATGGAGGGAGGGAAAATTTCCCTTAAAATTCTCGGTATCTCCATTTTTCTCTCCTGAGGAACGAGGATGATTTGCTCATCCTTCTTTAGGCTCTCCCACAGGGATGGAGACACGCAACCGGTAACAATAACCTTCTTTCCCGCCCTTTTCCCTCTATATATGATTTGTCTCGCCTTTCTTTCAGCCCGATGGGTAACAGCGCAGGAATTGAGGATGAAGACATCTCCTCCCTCCTTCGCTACGCTGAAACCGAGCTTCAGGAGTTCTCTTGCTATTCGCTGGCTTTCATATTGATTAACTTTGCATCCCAGCGTGAAAATCGAGAAGACCGTCCTTTCCATTTCGCTTATATCATTTTACTCAAATTGATGGGAAATGTCAAAAATTTGTATAATCCCATAACATATTAGACCCAAGAAAGGAAACTTTCAAATCAGGATTCCAGATTCTCTTCCTTTTGAGCGAGGCAAAAGAACAAGAGGATTATTTCCTCCCTCTTTCGGTTTTGTTGCATAATTCAAAAAGAGAGGAAAATAGCTTGTATTCCTCCCTATTTATTACCAAAAATATAGCAATAAAGGAAAAA
>JBMFMH010000054.1:0-11812 GCA_049970775.1 bacterium
CGTATTGAGAGAAAAGATAAAATAGATTAAAATTTTATTTACGATGTGGAAAAGGCTTTTTCAGGAAATAGATTATCCTGCTTTCCTCGCAATGGTTTTTTTAATCCTTTTAGGATTGCTGTTGATATACAGCGCCACATTAGGCTCCACTCCCTCCAAGGAAGCCTCAATTCGTTTGGTTTCCAGACAAGCGGTTTGGGCGGGAATCTCCCTCTTTCTTTTCTTTCTTATGGCAAGCATAGATTATCGCCAACTGCCTCGCTTTTCATCCTTAATTTATTTCCTTATGTTTTTGATGCTTGTTTTAGTCCTTATTTTGGGGAAAAAGACAAGCGGTGCCCAAAGATGGTTTGCTATCGGTCCAATCACCATACAGCCATCCGAGTTCGCGAAGATTATGGTTCTAATAACCCTCTCTTCTTTCTGGGCTAAGAATTACCAATCAGCAAATAAGCTCAATATTCTATTCCGCTCATTTGTTCATATAGCTATCCCTCTCCTTTTAGTTTTCCTTCAGCCAGATTTAGGCACTTCCCTTACCTTCCTTCTTTTATGGCTTGCCTCCCTATTATTTGTGGGGGCGAAGGTCAAACATATCGTTGCCATCGCCCTTTCCTGCATAGTTTTCGCAATAGGTGCTTGGCATTTTAACATCCTTCGTCCCTATCAGAAGCAGCGCATCTCCGCATTCCTAAATCCCTATTCAGACCCCCTTGGCGCCGGCTATCATATCATTCAATCGAGGATAGCTATAGGTTCTGGCGAGGTATGGGGTAAAGGCTTGTTTAAGGGAACACAAAATCGTTTGAATTATATCCCCGCCCAACATACCGACTTCATATTCACCGTTGCGGGAGAAGAATTGGGGTTTGCTGGCTGTTTATTGATATTAACTCTCTTCTTTATCTTGATATGGCGTTGCTTCTCCACTGCTATCCAAACCGAGGATATGCTCGGTCAGCTCATAGCCGCTCAAGTAGGTGTTCTCCTCCTGTTTCAAGCATTCGTTAACATCGGAATGACCCTTGGTTTGCTTCCCGCCGTCGGCATTCCCCTCCCCTTTCTATCCTACGGGGGAAGCCATCTCGTATCATTCTGCTTGATGTTAGGCATCACCCAAAGCATTTACAGGAGGAGAAAGAAAATTTCCTTCTGATGAAAAGGGAAAATTTCATTTGGTTAATCGCTGTTTTCCTAATAGTGTCCTTTCTCTTCTCCCTACCGTATATAGTCGGAGCTTTACTTACTCCTCCTGATGATAAATTCCTCGCTCTTTTGAGGTTGAAGGATGACCTTGCAGTTTATCTCTCTTGGATTGAGCAGGTTAGACAAGGGCATCCCTTTTTCGTTAATCTTTTCACCTCTGAGAAACAGATATATCCCTTCTTCAACTTCTTCGCTTTCCTTTTAGGGGAATTTTCCCGTCTTTCATACATATCGCCTTTAAAATTGCTTTTCATTTCCCGCTACATCTTTGCCTTTTGCCTTATTTTTGTTTTATTCCTTTTCATTTCCTTCTTTTTCCCTGATGATAAAACGAGAAAAACAGGGATACTTATTCTCCTTTTATCTTCCGGAATTGGCTGGTTGACTGGTGGCTATTCCCCAGAAAGAGGGATAAACAATTCCGTAGATTTGTGGCAACCGGAATCAACCATTTTCTTTACTCTTTACACGAACCCACTTTTCACTTTCTCCCTCATCTTAATCCTCCTTTTCTTTTATTCTCTTTTAAAATTGAAAAATTGGAAGGGTGGTCTCGTAAGCGGAATTTGTCTTCTCGTTTTAGCAAATGTCCACACCTATGATGTTCTCATCGTTGGCTTTGTTTGGCTATTCTTCATCTTCCTCCTCTTCCTAAGGGACAAAAGGTTGCCAAAGCTAGAGATTTTAAACTCAATCTTGGCTTCCTTAATCGCCCTCCCTGCTCTCTACTACCAAATCTTTTTGCTTCACAACGAGCCCCTCTTCGCCAAAAGAGCTGCTGTCCCCACACTTTCTCCTCCGATTTATTTTTATCTCTCGGGGATGGGCTTCCTTATCCCCTTGGCTATTTGGGGAATAGTGAAATCCCTAAAGATAGGGAGAAAAGACGATGTCCTTCTCTTCCTCATCGCTTGGACTGTTGCGGGCTTTATCCTACCCTATCTTCCCTTTTCCTTCCAGAGAAAACTCTTTATGGGAACCCAAATCCCATTAGCTATATTAAGCGTTATTGCCTTGTCTCCAAACCATATCCTCGGGAAAAGCAAGCTATTCCCTTTCCTGCTTTGCTTTCTCTTCCTTTCAAATGCGGTCGTATTGGGAACCGATATATATAGTCTCATCGCTAACAAGCCTCTTTATCCCCAACCCAATTACCTATCTCAAGATGAGGTGGAAGCCTTGGATTGGTTGAAGAAGAACACAACGGATGATGATACAATCCTTGCTATTCCCGATTTCGCCTGTTATATCCCTGCTCTCTGTGGGAGAAGGGTGTATGCGGGACATTGGGGAGAAACCCCAAACTATGTTGAAAAATACAGAGAAGTTTTGAGATTTTTTAAAGGGTTGAGCGAGCCTGTAAAATTCCTCAGGGAAAAGGGGATTAAATATGTATATTATGGGAATTACGAGCGATTTTTAGCCCCAGAGTTTTTGAGATATAACATTCCCAATCTTCAAATTGTTTATAGAAACGAGGAGGTCATTATTTGGAGGGTGAAGGATTGAGGAAGAGGATAGGGATTGTTATCCTCCTTTCATTAGTCTTGCTCTTTTTTTATAAAGTTTTCGCTGGTATGGTTCTTTTACCAGCAGATTTAAGCCTCCGCCTCCAACCTTGGCGTAGCTATTCTCACCTGCTTTTCCCCTCTTTTCGCAAGGTCTACAATCCCCTTTTAGATGTCATCCTCTACTTCTATCCTTGGCGGGTGCTTTTGGAAAGAAGCTTGAGGGAAGGTTTCATACCTCTTTGGAACAGTTATAACTTCTGCGGACAGCCTTTCCTCGCTAATATGGCTTCCGCTTGCCTTTACCCACTGAACTGGCTCTTGCTATTCATTCCCGCCCACATATTTATGACGATTAACATCATCTTTCATTTCTTTCTTACTTCCCTTTTCGCCTATCTGTTCTTCCAATCGCTCGGTTTGAGAAAGCTTTCCGCACTTCTCGGTGCCATCATCTGGACTTTTTCCGGTCCGATGGTCGTTTGGGCTGAGTATCAAACGCCTATTTCCTCTATGTGTTGGCTTCCCCTTTCCCTTTACCTCTGGCAACTTTTCCTCAGTAAGAGAAGCCCAATCTATGCAGTCCTCTCCTCCCCTCCCTTAGCTCTGAGCATTTTGGCTGGGCACACCCAGTTCGCCCTTTACGGATGGTTCGCCTTCGTTTCATACGCTATATTCACGATATTTTCTCAAAAATTATATAAGGAAGGATTCCTCGGGCTATTCGTTTCCTTGTCTTTAGGCTTTGCCCTTTCCCTTCCTCAATTACTGCCTTCTTTTGAACTCCTTGGGAGAAGCCATCGCTCGCTTGGCACCTCGTTTTCCGACCTTTTAACTACCGCAATGCCCCTTCGCCACCTCTATACATTCATTGTCCCCGATTTTTACGGTAATCCCGTGGATTACAATTATAGGGGGGCTTTCAATTATGTTGAGCTTTGTGGCTATTTCGGGCTTTTGCCCTTTTTCCTTTTCCCCTTCGCTTTAAAAAGAAAGGAAGGCTTCTTTTTCCTCTCCCTCTCCATATTCTCCCTTTTATTCGCCTTAAAAACACCCGTTTTAAAACTCCTCCTTTTTCTACCCGTTTTCAAATCTCTTTCCGCCCCTGCAAGGGACTTATATCTGGTTGCTTTTTCCTTCAGCACACTTGCAGCTCTGGGAATGGAAAATCTTCCTCCTAAAAATTCTCGTGTTCCTTTTATTGTCTTCTTTCTTCTTCTCCTACTACTCGCTCTCGGATTATCTCAACAATCCGAATTAGTGGGCTTTCCTCCTTTATCTTCTCTTCTTATTTTCCTTCTCATCGCCATTCTAACCTCTCTTTTTATCCATTTAAGAAAGAGCTTTGCCTTGATAATCTTGGCTATAGTGGATATGTTCACCTTCGGGATAAGATTCAATCCCGCCTTACCCACCTCAATGCTTTTCCCTTCCACACCCGCAACTCAAAAGATAAGGACGATTTGTAAAGATGGGCGCTTCCTCGCCCTAGCAGGGGTGCGAGACCCCT
Source organism: bacterium (assembly GCA_049970775.1). Taxonomy (GTDB): domain Bacteria; phylum Armatimonadota; class JACIXR01; order JACIXR01; family JACIXR01; genus JACIXR01. The sequence continues at coordinate 4,225 of JBMFMH010000054.1, forward strand.
TGGATACCCTTCTTCCTAACTGCAACATACTGCTGAATTTAAGGGAAGTTCAAGGTGGAGATTCGCTCTACCCCCTTCGTGCTCTTCTCTTTATCCAAGCGATAAATGGAAGTAAGGAAAGAAGCAACGCTCTTTATGTGAGAAACCCCTTTTCTCCGCTTATTTCCTTAACTGGTGTGAGATATGTTTTCTCTAAGGAACCAATAGAGAAACCTCAAATATCCGTCCTTTACGGTGGCGAAATATTCCTCTTGGAAAACAAAGAGGCTTTCCCACGATTTTATCTCGTGGGTGATACGATGAAAGTGAAAAACAAGGAGCAAGCTTTAGCTAATATCCATCACTGCACAATAGGGAGAGCTATAATAGAAAACGGAGAGGAATTAAATAATGGAATGCCTCGTTATTCCATAAAGGTGCTTGAAGATAGGTCGGGAAGCCTTATGGTGAAGGTTAAAACTGATAGGAAAAGTTACCTCGTGATCACCGAGACATTTTATCCTGGTTGGAAAGGATTCATAGATGGAAAAGAGGAGAAGATTTTTCCTGCCAACTTACTCTTTCAGGCATTGCTTATTCCTAAGGGAGAGCACATAGTGAGAGTAGCCTACCGTCCCATTTCTTATAAATTAGGGCTTTATATCTCCCTTCTTTTTTCCTCATTTATCATTGCCTTTCTCCTGTCGTTTAAAAGAAGAGGGAAAGAGGAGAAGTCTCTCAAAGGCAAAGCGTAGGTAATTGAATAGGGAAACGAGAGAGGGGGAATGGAGAAGTGTTCTTATTATGTAATTTGGTCGCAAGTAGAATCTATAAATCGCTCTTCTGCGCCATTTCACCAGCTCTTCCCTTGTGAGGAAAAATGTGCGCGCCACAGGGAAAGTGTGGTCATAACCTTGGAAATCACCCTCAAGAAGTCCTTCTCTACTAACTATTTCATAAAGTTCGGTGCCAGGGAAGGGAACAGCGAGATGGAATTCAGCGAAATCGGCATCAAGTTCAAGGGCGAAATTTATAGTCATCCTTATATCCTCCTCTCTTTCCCAGGGCAATCCAAAGAGATAGAAGGCATATGTCTTTATCTTATATTTTTTACAGAGCTCAATAGCCCTTCTTGCCTGCTGTTTCGTTATCCCCTTTTTCATCAAATCCAATATCCTTTGGGAGCCGCTTTCTATGCCTAAAGAGATAAGCCAACAGCCTGCTCCCTTCATCCATTTTAGCCTATCCTCATCTAAGGTATCCACCCTGCTATTGCAAACCCATTTGATTTCCAAGCCCCTCCTTATAATCTCCCGGCAAACCTCAATCACCCAGTCTTTTCGCCAAGTGAATGTATCTGCACGGAAGAAAAAATTCCTGATGTTGAAGCGATTGATGCACTCCTCTATCTCATCCACGATATTTTTAGGGGAGCGCAATCTAAGCTTCTTCCCGGAAAGCTTTCCTGCAAGGCAGAAAACACAACTCCCGGGGCAACCCCTATTTGTTTGGATAGTCGTCTGAAGCTCGCCCGTATCGGGACGCCTATACAGGGAATTATTCAATAAATGACGAGCGGGAAAAGGAAGGGAATCCAAATCTTCTATGAACTCCCTATCGGGATTCCTCCTAATTCTACCATCCTCCCTATAAGTTATGCCTTTTATTTCCTCAAGTGGCATATCCTCTGCTATCTCCTCAATCGTTTTCTCGCACTCCCCTCGCAGAACTATATCCAAATAAGGATGGTTCCTCAGAGCAAATTCATCCAGAACCGTTGTATGACCTCCCTTTGCCATAGTGATGATGGAAGGGTTTAATTTTTTCGCTATTTCACAAGCCTTCATATCAAGCTCAAAGGTCGGTGTAGTGACATTAACGAGCAAAAGGTTGGGAGAAAAAGAGGAAATATCGCTCCTCAATGCCTGCCAGCCCCTGCCTTCAACGGGATAATCCCTGATTATGCATTCTATTCCTTTCCTCTCCAGAATAGCGGCGAGATAGGCAAGGTCTATGGGCGGACGAGGCGCAGTTGCAGAGAGCCCCTTAACGGGAACCTGACATCTCTCCTCCCTGATGTAAAGCCCAGAAGGTGGATTTATGAGCAAAGCCCTCTTGAATCTCAATTTAACCCCTTCTCTTTCACCTCCGCGACGGTTTCTAAAAGAGCTATTATGTTCTCCACAGGCACATTAGCTTGAATGTTGTGAATCTGACAGAAAACGAAACCGCCTCCCTTTGAAAATATATTGATTCTCTCCTTGATATGCTTCCTCACTTCCTCCGGTTCTGCGAAAGGGAGAACCCTTTGGGTATCACAACCACCTCCCCAGAAAACCAAATCCTTACCGAACTCCTTCTTCAACCTCTCTGGTTCCATATTCACTGCGGAGGTTTGCACTGGATTCAATATATCCACTCCCGCCTCAATCAGATAAGGAATCAGCTCATAAATTCCTCCACAGCTGTGGAGAAAAACGAAGATATGCGGCGCTTTTCTATGCACGAAATCATAAATCTTCTTATGAGCAGGGAAGATGAGCTCTTTGTAGAGACGAGGAGAAAGCGCTGGTCCGCTTTGGGTTCCTAAGTCATCGCCCATTTGGATTATCTGTATGTAATCCCCCACTGCGTTGAGATAGAGCTCCAGATTCCTCAAATGTCCCTCGACCATCTTATTTATCAATGCTTCAACTAATTCCCTATTTAATAAAAGGGCGGACATAAAGTTTTCCCATCCCATAAGGGCTTGCCCTCCCTCTACTATATTACCTCCAAAGGAGCCCATAATGGCATAATCAGTGTTTTCGTAAAGGTTTTTCGCTTCCCTCCTTAGCGCGGAGAGCATCTCTTCGCTGAGGGTTCCCATTTCCCATTTCTCTATATCCTTCGGTGAACTGACATTGGCTAAAGGGTAATAGATGGAATCAAAATAATATCCACCAGCAGGCATCTTGCTAACCGGTTTATCGCCATCATAGATTACTCTGCTTCCGTCCTCCTCTTCCTTAATATTGTAATTAGCAGGAATAAGAGCCTGGGTCCCCTCATCATCGGGAAGCTTGTAAGGCTTCCAACCCCAAAAATAATCAGCCAACACCTTCTCCGTGTCCAAAGCAACCACATCTATTGGGAAGATTCTCCTGATATCCTCATCAACCCAGGCTAATTGCTGACCCACATCGTAGACCTTTATACCATCAAGGGGTAGCTTTAGCGCTTTTCTAAGCTTTGCATAAGCAATCGCCATTATTCCCGTGGAGCGCATACCACCTAAGTCCCAGGGGATAACATCGGGTTCCTTGTGCTTTAAAGCAGTCAAAACCCTTTCTCTTGATGTCAATGTAATCACACCTCCAATAGTTTTTTAAGATGAAGAGCGTTTTCTACCGCATAGCCATAAGCGTCGTTGTTGAAGTAAATATAAACATCTTTATCCGCCTTCAACCATTCCCTTATATACATTGCATCTCTTTGGAGCTCTGCCTCGGAATAGTTTGAGGCGTAAAGGGCAACCGCTCCATGCCTTCGGATGTAGAGGAAATCCGCCGTCTCCTCCACCGTTATTTTAGGCGCCTTATACTTGATTATCCCAACCTCTTGTGGCTTGCCCTTCGTCTCTAAGATAAAAGGCCAATCCGCAAGGGCAAGGGAAAAATTATGTTCTTTGAGAATCTTGTAAACATCATCGCAGAACCAAGACCTATCACGAAACTCAAATGCGTGGAGATATCTTTTCCCTTTCGGGTGGGAGGAAAGGAGCTGGCAAAAGCTTTTTAACTTCTCACTATCGCATTTGAAGCGAGGTGGCAATTGCCAAAGAATCACCCTACCCTTCTCACCCATTTCCTCCACCCTATCAAGAAAAAGCTCCAAAGGCTCCGAACAGTCTCCAAGCTTTTTAATATGGGTTATGAATCTTGAGCCTTTAAGGGCAAATGTGAAATCTTGAGGAGTTCTCAATCTCCAACTTTTGAATGTTGAAACAAGGGGAAGCCGATAGAAGGTAACATTCAACTCCACCGTATTAAAGAATTTGCTATAGTGCTCAAGCCATTTGGTTTGGGGGAGGTCGGGAGGATAAAAAACTCCCCTCCAATGTCCATAAGAATAACCGCTTGTTCCGATATAAAAAACGCTCATATAAAGAATTTTACCATATTATCCATATTTAGTGGAAGTCGGGACATTTCTACGAAATATTCTCATTGATTTATAAGGTGAAAGATTTAAACTTAAATAAGAAATGCAAATGAGTATCTTTGAGAAGTTATCGCTATATAAGCATGAGCTCGTTGCCTTCGGCTGGAAGGACAAGGTTAAAGCTATCATCGCTGTTCATAGCACTAAGCTCGGTCCTGCCTGCGGCGGGATTAGAATGTGGAATTATCACTCTGAGGAAGACGCACTGCGGGATGTCCTCCGCCTCTCCGTTGCGATGACGCTCAAGAACGCCGCCGCTGGTCTAAATCTCGGAGGCGGCAAATGCGTAGTCATAGGTGACCCTAACAAGGATAAAAATGAGGAACTCCTCCTTTCCCTAGGCGATTTCGTCCAATCCCTCGGAGGAACTTACATCACAGCTGAGGACATCGGCATTACCTCGGAAGACTTAGCAATTATATCTCGTAGAACCAGGTATGTTGTTGGGCTTCCTGAAAGCCTGGGAGGTATGGGCGATTGCTCACCTTACACCGCCCTCGGTGTATTCCATTCCATTAAAACCGCTTTAGACTTCCTCTATGGCTCCCCTTCTTTGGAAGGAAGAACAATAGCCATTCAGGGCTTAGGAAAGGTGGGAGGAAACCTTGCTAAGCTCCTCTTATCAGAAGGGGCAAGGGTTTTGGGAAGCGATGTATCAAATGAGAAAAACGAGTCAGCAAAAAGATTGGGCGTTGATATCATCCCTCCAGAGGAAATCCTATTTACTCCCTGCGATGTCCTTGCCCCTTGCGCCAGAGGTGGGATTATAAACAAAGAGACCATCCCCAAATTGAGATGCAAAATCATCTGCGGTGCGGCTAATAACCAATTGGAAAAGGACGATGACGCTTGGTTGCTTGAGGAAAAAGGAATCCTTTACATCCCCGATTTCATTGCCAATGCAGGAGGGATAATAAGCCTATCAGTTGAGATGGAGGGAAAGTTCTCAAAGGAAATTGCCGAGGAAAGGGTAAAGAGAGTTGGGGAAAGGGTGCAAGAGCTATTGAGGATTCACGAAGAGGAAAAGATAACAACGCTTGAGGCAGGATTGAGAATGGCTCTCTCTCGCTTGCAAGAGGGCTGAGTTGCGAATCCCGAGTCTTGAAAAAGCAGTTTTCCTCCGCAGATTGAACAGGTTCGTGGGAGAAGTTGAAATTGGAAAAAGAAAGGAACTCGTCCATATTCCCAATACGGGAAGATTGGAGAATCTCCTGTTCAAAGGCAGTATAGTTAACCTCCAGCCCATAAATGGGAAGTTAAAATATAGGCTATTCTCGGTGGAAGATGGCAAGGATATCGTTGTGGTTGACTCCTTCATTGGCGAGAAGCTTTTGGAAGAAGAGTTGAAAAGCGGAAGGGAGTTTCCCTTTGTAGGCAAGGTTAAAAGCTGGAGGAAAGCCCCTTATATCCTCGGAACAAGGTTGGATTTCCTGATAGAGGGAGAAAGGGGCATATTCGCTGTTGAGCAGAAAAGCAGCACTTTATTGATTGGCGATACCGCTTACTTCCCCGATGCACCGACACAGAGGGGTTATCGCCAGCTTGTAGCTTTATTTGAAACCGAGAAGCTGGGCTTCACACCGATGTTGGTAATGATTATAAAACATCCAAGAGCCTTCAAGTTCTCCTTTGCCCATCATATTGACGAGAAATTTTCCCATAAAGCAGAGGAATTCATACAGGAATTTCCCTTTCTTCTGTACAAACTTTTAATTATAGACGAGGAATTAACCCTCTCTTTTTTTCAGCCGACTTCTTAACAGCGACCTCTTAATGAATTCCCATTCCTCACAGCGAAAAATAGAAGAGAAAAGGAGGTAAAGAGGAGCGATAACAACCAAAATCAGCCCTATCTCCGTAATTGCCCCTTTCATTCCTTTTCCAAGGGGGTGATGGCTTAGGAAGAAGGAAAAAGGAAAGGATACAAGGAGGCAAATCAGGGTTAATTTGATAAAAGAAGAAGCGATTTTTCTTCCCTCTACCCCTCCTATCCTTCCCCGGAGGAAATAAAGGAGGAGAAACATATTGAAGTAAGCGGATATTGAGGAGGCAAGAGCCAATCCTCTTACTCCAAAAGGAGCAACGAAAATGACATTTAAGATAGCGCAGAGAATCACGGAGGCAACTCCGGAAAATAAGGGCGTTATTGAATCCTGAAGGGAATAGAAGGTCCTATTTATGATTTGATTTGCTGAAAGGGGCGGAAGGCTTAAGGCATAAAAAGCGAGAATTTGAGCCGTCATAATCGTATCGCTGTGTTTGAAAGCTCCTCTTTCGTAAACAAACTGCACTATCGGTATTCCGAAAAGGATAAAAAACAAAGCAGATGGTATGTTGAGGAAGAATAGGGTTCTAATAGCTAACGAATTAAATCTTTTTAATTCCTCTAATTTTCCCCTAGTGGCGAGGGCAGAGAGAGTGGGGAAAACAGCTATTCCCAAAGATTGTCCGAAAATCCCCAGGGGAAATTGCATTAGCCTGTTCGCATAATTAAGCCCCGCTATTGCCCCTTCACCCAATCCCGAGGCTAATACACGGTTTATCACAACCGTCACTTGGGAGACGGAGAGCGTGAAGATTATAGGTAGCATTATCAGAAATACCCTTCTCACCCCGGGGTGGTTGTAATCCAGAATGAAAAAGGGTTTCTCTCCAAGCCTTAGGATATACCATATCTGAATGAGAAAGTTCCCAATGAAGGAACCTAGCAAAACACCGATAGATAAACCCGTTACTTTTATTGATGGACCGAGGAAAATCCCTCCCAAGATGATGAGGAGGTTATAAATAACCCCGCTGATGGCGGGGATGAGGAACTTATTGTAGCAGTAGGCAACTCCCGTGAATATTCCGCCCAGAACGAAGAAGATGACCGAGGGGAGCATAAGACGAGTTAGGAAAACGCAGTAGTCAAGGTCTCTGGGAGGGAAGTGAGGGACGACGATTTTCACCAAGGGATAGGCGAATATTTCTGCGAGGGAAACGACGAAAAGAAGGGAAAGGGTCAGTAGACTAATCAGACTGGAGAGCATCTTCCTCGCCTCCTCCCTATTTTTCAGCATCAAATATTGTGTATATACGGGGACGAAGGCGGAGGAGAGAGCTCCTCCTGAGAGGAGGAAGAAGAGGATATCGGGGATGGTGAAGGCGGCGACATATATGTCAACGAGCCTCGTTGCCCCGAAAAGCTTGGCTATCACAATTTCCCTTATGAAGCCAAGAATGCGGGCAATTAGGAGAGTGGTAGTCGTTATAAGGGCAGCTTTCGCTACCCTTGTCTCTCTTTCCAGCGTTTCAAATTCCTCTTTCTCTACGCTCATAATAAATAAGTCTATATTTTTAAAGGCAAATTTTCTAATATTCTTAGCGGAATATTTGTCCTCATTGGCTTTGTTGCTGGTATGGG
>JBMFMH010000055.1:0-11787 GCA_049970775.1 bacterium
TTTCTCCAAGCGTCGCCATTTTGGCGGTTTAGCGGAAAATTGATGATTGATTGCGCCATACTTCTTCTATCCATCCTCATCGCCTTTTCCCTCCGCTTTGGTGGGCATATCCCCAAGGGTTTCCTCGCTTCCCTTCCCCTCTTCGCTTCCTTTGAGGTCTTGCTCCTCATCGCTTGGGAACTCATCCTGGGCTCTTATAAAAACCTATGGCATTCCACAACACTTTGGGATTTCTTCTCCGTCTCTGTTCTCATATCCCTACAGAAGCTGTCCTTCGCCGCCATCACCCTTTTCCTTTTCCCACTCTATTCCTATCCTCGTAGCGCAATTATATCCTCATGGGCTTTTTCCCTCATCGGTATGCTTGGGGTGCGTGCCATCCGTAGATATCTCCACGAAAGCAAGTATAAAACTCAAATTGAAGGTGAAAGGAAAAAACTACTGATAGTGGGGGCGGGAAGCGCCGGGAGAAGGCTTGCCCAGGAGATAACCGCTAACCCTCAACTTGGGTATAAAATCATCGGCTTTCTTGACGATGACCCCGCAAAACAGGGCGCCACCCTCTTCGGTTATCCCGTTTTGGGCAAGATAAAGGATGCCCTTAAAATCGTTCAGGAAAACGATGTGGATGAGGTCGTCGTTGCTATTCCCTCACTTCCCTCTAAGACAAGGGAGGTTTTCGATGAGTTAGCCTCTACCCCCGTTGGGTTTTCTGTTTTGCCAAGCATTGGAGAGATTCTTCCCGGTAAACCTCTTTACCAGAGTGTGAGGGAACTGAAAATTGAGGACCTTCTCCCAAGGCTTCCCGCTAAGGTGAAGATAGAGGAAATAGCGAGCTTCCTTGCCGGCAAGGTAGTCCTCGTTACGGGAGCGGGAGGTTCCATAGGAGGAGAGCTCTCCAAGCAGATTGCTTCCTATCCACTTAAAAAGCTCATCCTTTTGGGACATGGGGAGAACAGCCTCTTCCAGATCGAGCAGGAGCTAAAGGAGAAATCGCCCTCATTTCCTATTAAGGTCGTTGTGGGTGATATAAGGGATAGAGAGAAGATGGAATATGTTTTTGAGAAGCACAAACCAGATATCGTTTTTCATACCGCGGCGCATAAGCATGTTCCCCTTATGGAATTGAATCCCGATGAAGCCATTACAAATAATGTTTTGGGAACGAAGATTTTGGCTGAGCTAGCGATGCGGACAGGAGTAGAAAAATTCATATATATCTCCACAGATAAAGCTGTGAATCCAGTTAGCGTGATGGGAGCAGCTAAGAGGGTAGGGGAGATGTTGATGAAGTATTTCCAGGGGCGCTCCTCAACTGCTTTCATATCCGTGCGTTTTGGGAATGTGCTGGGAAGCAGGGGAAGCGTTTTGGAGGTTTTTGAGAGACAGCTGAATTTAGGACTTCCCCTCACTATAACCGACCCCGCTATGGAACGATATTTTATGAGCATACCGGAGGCGGTTAGCCTTATATTGAAGGCGGGAGAAATGGGAAAGGGAGGCGAGGTTTTCGTGTTGGAGATGGGGGAGCGAGTGAGGATAATGGACTTGGCGAAGCGCTTTGCCCGCTTGAAAGGGAAAAGATTACGAAACGAGGATATAAGGATAACAGGGAGAAGACCAGGGGAAAAGTTGAGGGAGGAATTGATTGAGGAGGGTGAGAAAACGGTTCCAACAGCCCATCCCCTCATAATCAATATTAATTCCAACGACCATTTGGAGGATGATTTCATAGAAAAGGTGGAGGAACTTTGCCAAATCGCCCTTACCCGAGACCCCTCTCTTATAAAAAATAAACTGAAGGAAATAGTTAAAACTTATAAAGACGCTTAGCTTCCTTTACAACTTATTTTGGGTGCGATTCCTCCTTTGTCTGCTATAACTTCCCTGTATAAATTAGAAAAAACTTCCCCTACCGCTTCATAAGAATACTTTTCCCTCGCCTTCTTCGAGATTTTATCTTGTGAAAATCGCTCCAAATGGTCGAGGGCATAGGATATAGCCTCGGCTAGCTTTTGGGGGTCCTTTGGCGGGACTAAAATTCCCACTTCCTCACTGACTATCTCCGGTATTCCTCCTACATTTGTTGCCACAATCGGAAGACCAGAAGCCATAGCTTCTATTAAGACACAAGGTAGATTCTCATATAAGCTCGGGAGAATGAATAGGTCTGACCTCCTCATAAATTCCGCTACTTCCCTCTTTGGCTTTAAACCGTGAAATTGAACGAATTCCGAAAGAGCATATCTTCTAACCATTTCCTCATATTCTCCCCTGAGGGGACCATCTCCTACAATATCCAATCTAAAGTCTGAACGATTTCCCTTTAATATCGCTAGCGCTTCCAGGAGATAGGAAATGCCTTTTTGGTGGGTTAACAGGGCTACGACCAAGAGATTCTTTCTCTGCTTTTTAGGCGAGTTAAAACCCGCAGGGTAAAATAAGGATGTGTCAACGACATTGGGGACAACACGGAAATTCGCTTTTATTCCCAATCTTTCTATGCTCCTACGCAATGAGTCAGAGACCGGACACACAATATCTGCCCTTTCAAAGGCAAACTTAGCTTTAATGAACTTCACTATGCTAACCTTGCCGGTAGCAAATCCTGTCCAATGCTCGCTGATTACAACTGGTATTCCGTATCGCCTTCCGAGCATCGTCGCCGGAACTCCTGCGGTATATTCGTGAGCATGAATGACATCGGGTCTATATCCTTTCTGAAGAAGTTTTTTCAGAGCAAGGAAAGAACTTATTATGAAAACGGAGTGAGTAAGTAGTGGTAGGGGAAGTTTTTTGTAATAAAGGCGGAAGGTAGGTATGCCATCTCCAAAATCCTCTTCTTCTATTTTAAAAAACGGCGAGAAACCCTTAAACGATTTGGCTCCATCCCCGACGATTAAGACAAGGACATCTTCGTTCAGGGAAGATGCTTTGATATGTTCACGAACGAAGATTCCACCGAAAGGATTCTCTTTTGTAGGATGCCAATCTGCGATATGGAGGATTTTGAGCCTGTGTTTTCCACTAACCGTGCGTAATCGCCCCCTTGGGAAAAGTTCTTTAATAATAGTATACTCCTTTAGCAATCCTTGTTAATTTTGGGTTTGTTGCTGGTATGGGGAAAAATAGATTTAACATCTTGCGCTACTCCTAACCGTGATGAATGCTGGGCATTCATCACGAGAATTGCTTTCCATCTCCGATATATCCCTTTTAGGATGAGGAGAGAAAATAGAGATGGGTCCTTTCTTGAAAATCAAATTTTTTCTATGGATGATTAATTCCCCTCCCATAGAGGGGTGGCGGACGAAAAGGAGGAACAAGGGGTGGCAGGCAATAGCCTGAGGGGGTATTTTTCGTCATTGTGTGACTCTGGATACCTCCTCTTATCCTCCACAATCTGCGTCGTCTCAGGTGCTCAAGGGACAAAATAACCCGCAACCTCGCTAGAAATAAGGATTAACAACATCGGCTATACTTTTCCTGCCTTCTTTGGACGAGCTCGTCTATGGGGATACTCTTGAGCTCCTCTAAATGCCTTAAAATCGCTTCTTTAAGAAGGGAAGCGCTTCTTTCCCAATCCCTATGGGCACCGCCCTCGGGCTCAGGAACTATCTCATCCGCTACACCCAATCTGTAAAGGTCCTCAGCGCTCAATTTCAGTGCTTCCGCCGCCTCCGCTGCCTTCTTGGCATCCCTCCAAATTATCGCGGCACAGGATTCCGGGGAGATAACCGAATAATATGCGTTCTCCTGCATTAGAAGTTTGTCCCCTAATCCAATTCCTATTGCCCCTCCAGAACCCCCCTCGCCAATCACCGAGACTATTATCGGTGTTTGTAATTTTGACATTTCCAGCAAATTCCTTGCTATCGCTTGTGCTATTCCCCTCTCTTCCGCCTCCGTGAGGCAAGCTGCCCCAGGGGTATCAAGGAATGTCAAGACGGGGAAACCAAACTTTTCCGCCATTTTCATAAGGCGAAAAGCCTTGTGATATCCCTCAGGACGAGGAGAACCGAAGTTCCTCCATCGCCTTTCCTTCGTCGTCCTCCCCTTTTGATGTCCAATGAAAACCACCGTTTCTCCATTTAGGCTGGCAAGTCCACCAACTATCGCTGGGTCATCGCCCATTAAGCGGTCACCGTGAAGCTCTATGAAATCATCAAATATCATATGGGCATAATCAAGGGTATAGGGGCGAAGAGGATGACGGGCAACTTGCACCCTTTGCCAACGGGTAAGGTTGCGGTATGCCCTTTGGGTTAATTCCTCAGCCTTTTTTCTCAAATCGGCTATTTCTTCTTCTCTGTTTAATTTCTCCTCTATAGACAGCTTCTCCAATTTCTCCAACTTCAACATAACCTCCGCTATCGGTCTTTCAAATTCGGGAAGCAGGGGAATATCCTCCTGGGAAAGGGAGGGGATAGAGATGGGCGGTTTTTCCCTCGGTTTCACCTTTCGGAGAAAGAATCGGAGAAGACGAACGATTGTCTCTTTCAACTGCTTGCGGGGAACAACCATATCTAAAAATCCGTGTTCAAGTTGGAACTCGGAGGATTGGAATTCAGGTGGAAGTTTAATTTTTAAAGTCTGTTCAATCACCCTCGGACCAGTGAAGCCAATTAACGCCCCAGGTTCGGCGATGTTCACATCCCCTAAGGAGGCAAACGAAGCGAGAACACCAGCCATAGTGGGGTTGGTCAAAACCGCTATGTATGGCATCCTCGCTGCCTGCAATTTACCTACAGCGGTGGCGGTTTTAGCCATCTGCATAAGGGAGATTATGCCCTCCTGCATTCTCGCCCCACCACCGGAACCTGAAACCATCAAAACGGGAAGAGCTTTCTCCGCCGCTAACTCCATAGCTCGCTTCACTTTCTCCCCAACTACCCAACCCATACTCCCTCCCATAAAGGAAAAATCCGTTATTATCAAGACACAGGGAATGGAATCTATCGTTGCGGTTCCGTAAATTATCGCATCATTTAAGCCAGTTTTTTCCCTTGCCGATTTCAACTTCTCCTGATATTGAGGGAAGGAAAGGGGGTCTTTGGAGACGAGCTCAGCATCACGCTCCTGGAAACTCCCTTCATCCGCTAAATATCCCAGTCTTTCCCAAGCTGTCAAGAGGAAATGATAATTACAGCGAGGGCAAACTTTCAAATTTTTTTCCACCTCACTTGCAACGAGTATTCTCCTACATTGTGGGCATTTCAAGAAAAGGTTGGAGGGAATATGTTCAAATTTTCTTGACATAAAATTTACCCCCTTTTAAGATATTTTCTATGACATTAGATGAAATAAGAAGAGAGATTGATGAGATAGACGAGAAACTCGTTGAGCTCCTTTCCCGACGGGCTGAGCTTGCCAAGAAGGCATCAGCCCTGAAAGGGGAAAGGGTCTTTGATGCCACTAGGGAGGAGGAAATCATAAGGCATATCCTCTCCCTCAACAAGGGACCCATTTCCGCTGAGGAATTATCATATTTATTCAGAGAAATTATATCAATTTGTCGGCGCTTAGAAAAGCCATTAAAGATAGCTTATTGGGGACCTGAGGGAACCTTTACCCACCTTGCTGCTCTTCGCCGCTTCGGTAAATCAGCGATTTATTTAGGATGTGAACGCTTGGAGGATGTTTTCACTGAGGTTTTGCAGGATAGGGCGGATATGGGCGTTGTGCCAGTTGAGAATTCCACGGAAGGGGTTGTGGCGAGGACTTTGGATATTTTTCAGGAAATAGAGGGCTTGAATATATGTGGCGAGATAATCATACCCATTAGGCATCTTCTCCTTTCGCTAGCTGATAGTTTGGATAAAGTAAGAAGGGTTTATTCCATTCCTCAAGCATTAGGGCAATGCAGAAGATGGTTGAGGGAAAATCTGCCCAATGTAGAGATTATTGAGACCGCAACAACGGGAAAAGCTGCTCAGTTATGCAAGGATGACCCTCAAGGGGCGGCAATCGGAAGCGAGGCAGCTAGGGAGATTTATGGATTGAATGCACTTGCGGAAGGTATAGAGGATGTAGCGGGAAATAGCACGAGGTTTTTGATAATAGGAAAGGAGAAGACAAACCCCACAGGTAAGGATAAGACGACGATTATCTTTGCGGTAAAACACAAGGCGGGAGCCCTTTATAGGGCTCTTTCCGCTTTTGATAAATATGATGTTAATCTAACGATGCTTGAATCTCGCCCTTCCCGCAGGACCTCCTGGGAGTATGTTTTCTTCGCTGATTTTCAGGGGCATATTGAGGAGGAAAGGATAAAGAAGGCATTGGAGAAGTTATCGGAGGAAACCCTCTTCATAAAGGTTTTAGGTTCCTATCCTGAGGCAAATAAAGGATAAAGGGGAAATTTGGGTCTTTAAGAGTGTTCTTCTTCAATATTCTCCTTCTTCGTGATTCTAACCCTTGTGATTCTTTTCCCATCAGTTTTCTCAACGGTCAGTCTAACTGAATCCAGTTCAACGCTTTCCCCTTCCTCGGGAACCTTTCCCAACAAGGCATACACTAAACCACCTATTGTATCCGCTTCCTCATCCGAGAGGGATAGACCAAGCTCTTCATTCACATCTTCTATAAGAACCCGACCATCAACTATCGCGGTTTTCTCATCCAATCTCTCTATCAATTCCCTTTCTCTATCGTATTCATCCTTTATTTCCCCGACGATTTCCTCCAATATATCCTCCAATGTTACTATACCAGCGGTTCCACCATATTCGTCAACGACTATCGCCATCTGCGTTCTATTTCTCTGCATTTCTTTAAGCAACTCGTCTATCTTCTTTGATTCGGGCACGAAATAGGCTGGTCGTGCTATGCGTTTAGCTGGCGTAGTGCGTTTGCCCTCCCTATAACGACGAATAGCATCCTTCGCGTGAACTATACCGATTATGTTATCCATATTATCCCTGTAGACCGGTAGACGGGAAAAGCCGCTCTTGGAAACAACCTCCAAAACCTTCTCAACGCTATCCTCAGCATCCACCCCAACAACATCTATTCTCGGCACCATTATCTCTCTTGCCGTGGTATCGGTGAAATCAAATATTGAGGCAATCATCTCCTTTTCCTCTTCCTCAATATTCCCTTCCTTTGAACCTTCCTCTAAAAGTATTTGGATTTCCTCCTCCGTTATTGAGCTCATTCGCTCCTCTTTTCCCCCTCCAAGGAGGCGAGCTATCCATCCACTAACGATGGCAAGCGGTCTGAAAATGGGGTAAGCGGAAAGGTAGAGGAACTTAATGAATCTGGCAGAGAAAAGGGAAAAAGCCTCCGCTTTTCTCAAGGCAAGATTCTTTGGCACCAGCTCTCCGAAGATGACCAGGAGAAGGGTCATAATTAATGAGCCACAGAGAGCTGCTTTCTCCTCCGACCCCGGTCCAAAGATGGGCTTGAAAAGCTTTATTGATATGAGGGTAGCTAGCGAGCCACCCACCACGCTGAGCAAGGTTACCCACACTTGTAAGGAAGCGAAGAAGTTTTCCGGCTTTTCCAATAATTGGGAAATTATGCGCGCTCGTTTATCACCCTCCGCTAGATACATTAACCTGCTTTTCCTCAACGAAATTATACCAACCTCTGCCGCCGCAAGTAATCCATTGAAAACAATGACTAAGAAAACCAGAAGCCAAATCAGTAAACTTGAATCGTCCAAACAATCACTCTCCTTTCAATTTTAATATTAGCAAAAAGTCCCTCTATTTGCAAATGCTTACTTCCCGCTCTGCATCCTGCTTTGCCCACCCTCCAAAATCTCTTTTATCCTGAATCCCAAAGGCTCCCCTTTTTCCAATTTCTCCCTCGCTGAAAGAATCGCCTCTTCCGCCCCTTTGGGAACGAAACCTTCCCAAGTTGCCCCCTTCTGCGTCCCCCACCAATCCATTCTCTCGCTGTAGCACCATACATATTCATCCGTTGTGTAAAGGGAATAATAGACATTGTGCTCAAACCAACGAGCTCTCTCCTCCGGCGTAAGGTAATGGCTTAACCTTCCCCATTCATATTCCTTAGGTATTAAGCCGAAGTAAAAATCCATATAAAGGGCAAAACCAGCTTGAACTTGAGTCAAATATTTCCTCCTGTTTTCCGGGGCAATGAGGGAAAGGGCACGCTGACGCATCAGATGATAGGCGGTGAGATAATCCAGCGGGTCCCGATAATAATACGCCGGCTCGTCTCCATCTATTATCACTATTTCCGGATTAGCAGAATCAAGCATACCGTTAAGAAAAGCGGGAAGTAAGCCATAACCCTCCTGAGATAGGCGCCTCATTCTTTCCTTAGGGTCGGGTATATCCACGACAGGGGAGAGGATGCTTATTTGGAAGAAGGTGAGGATACGAATGTTAGGAAACTCCTCCTGCAAAGCCCTCATAAAGCGGGCACCACACTCCCTCACTCGCCTCCAATAATCCTCAAAGGACTTATTCTTGGCGTTGGGCAGGCTTGGATAATGCCAAGGGTTGCCGTTATAGGGCTCGGGGTCAAAGCAGATTCCTTTCAATCCTCCCGCCTTGGCAATTGAGGCTATCAAGCGGATGTTTTTCTCCGCTGATTTCCAATCTCTCTCGTTGAACCAATCCCAATCCTTTTCCCTCGTTGCCCAAACCAAAACGAAATTATCGGTGAAACGAGCGAACTTCGTTGCCTTTAGGTTAGCGAGGTCCTCTTCGTATTCCTTCGGGTCGGCAACGCCTTTGCGGAAGATTTGAGCAGGAGAGGATTTCCATCCACCTTTAAAACGAAGCACTATCCCATCAAAGGGGAGCTTCTCCATATTGCGGATATTCCTCCTAACGAAATCGGTATAGGGCACATCCCAGCCATATTCAATCAACTTCTTTTTGGGTCTCTCGTATTGCCCGAAAGCAAAGGGTAGCAAAAATAATAGGGAAAACATAATTTGCCAACGCATTTATTTCTTTACCTCCCTTCTTCTTCTCACTACAATTATAAAACGAGGCTGTAAAGATGTTAACATTAGGATATACCTCAAGGAGGGTTAACGATTGAGGAGGGGAATCTTCTTTCTCCTTCCTTTCCTCATCCTTTTATCTTTCGCCGTTCAATACCCTGCCCCTGTTGGCTTCGTTAACGATTTCGCCGGTGTTGTGGATGATGAGTCAAAAAGTAAGATGGAAAAGATAATTGATTTTGTTAAGGAGGAGACGGGAGCGGAAATAGCGGTAGTAACCATAAATAGTCTGGAAGGTGAAAGCGTTGAAATGTTCGCGAACGAGCTTTTCAATAAATGGGGGATAGGAAAGAAAAACGAAGATAATGGTGTATTGATATTGATTGCCTTGGAGGAGAGAAAGATAAGGATTGAAGTGGGATATGGTCTAGAACCAGTTCTTACAGACGGAATGTGCGGTGAGATAATTAGGAAGGATATGGTTCCTCTCTTAAGGGAGGAGAAATACGGAGAAGCTCTTCTCAGAGCAACTCAAAGAGTTGCGGACATAATAACCACTAAATACAAAGTTTCCTTGCCTGAGGAGCTCAAGCCACCTTCCCTTACACCTGATTTGTTTAACACTCTTTCTTTCCTTGCTTTTTTATTTTTCTTTTGTTTCCCCCTTGGATTTTTATCCCTTGGTATCGCTTATAAGAAAGCAGGCTTGATGGAAGGAATAAGAACTGTTCTTTTCTTTTTCATCATTTGCCTCATCCTCGTTGGGTTTTTCTTTTCCGCTGTTCTTATGCCTCTTTCCGAGGGAAAGCCGCTGAATTTCAATGCGCTTATTATGCTTGGGTTATTTTACTTCTTTATCATCCTCAGCATCATCTTGATTTTCCGCTCGCTACCGGCTCGGAGAACGAAAGGAAGGGGTAGGGGCAAAACCACCACTCCTTGGTGGTGGTTCGGGGGGACAGAGGATGGAGGATTATTCGGTGGAGGTGGTCTTTTCGGTGGCGGAGGTTTTGGTGGTGGCGGAGGTTTTGGCGGTTTTGGAGGAGGTTCAAGCGGAGGCGGAGGAGCCTCCGGAAGTTGGTGAGAAAAGAGGTGATGAACCTTGTTTGAGAAAATTGATTCTTTAACTAATCTGCCAAGGAAAGCAAGGGATGAGCTGAAAAGCTTCTGCCTCGGCTTGAAGGAAACGCTTGGGGAAAACCTTTCCGGCTTGATTATCTATGGAAGCGTCCTGAGGGATGATTACCTCCCCAATCATTCCGACATAAACATCTTGGTTTTAGTTAAGGAAGTGAGGGTTCCCGACCTAAAGAGAGTTGCTCCTTTGGTGGAGAGGGCGAATAGAAGAGCCCTCGTAGAGCCTCTTTTCCTTACAACCGATTACATAAAAAGCTCGCTTGATACTTTTCCAATTGAGTATCTGGACATAAAGAGAAACCATCTTCTTCTCTTCGGGGAGGACCCTTTCCTTGAAATAGAAGTGGATGAAGAGGAACTCCGAACGCAGGTGGAAAGGGAATGGAAACTGAATTATATCCGTCTTCAGCAGGCTTTCTTCCGCTCCTATAAGGACCCCGAGGCACTAAAGCGAGTTATTATAAAATCCTTCAACTCCTTCACCCATCTTCTCTCGGCGCTTTTCTACTTGCGGGGTTTTCTACCGGAGAATAAAAGGGAGATATGGGGCGAGCTTATTGAGGACTTCTTCCTTAGGAAGGAAATTGTTGACTGGCTACAAAGTTTAAGAGAAAGAAAGGAAAAGTTGGGGAAAGAGGAAATGGAGAGAAGATTTGAGGAATACCTCCAGATGATGGAGAGGATTATGTTTGCCTTAGAATCTTTTCGCAAGGAGGAATGAAACGCTATGCGGAAAACGGTAGCCATCCTCATAATTTTGCTTCTTTTCTGCCTTTTACTTTACGCTGTTGTCAAGGTTCAATACAATCACATCGTTTATCTAGACCAGCAAGTGAGGGAAAGATGGGCGCAGGTTGAGAATGTCTTACAAAGGAGAAACGATTTGATTCCCAATCTCGTGGCAACGGTCAAGGGATATGCGAAGCATGAGAAGGAGATATTTGAGAGAATCGCTGAAGCGAGGGCGAAGTTGGCGGGAGCGAGGTCAGTTGAGGAAAGGGCAAGAGCCGAGGATGAGCTGGGCAGAGCTTTAAGCAGGCTTTTGATGATAGTGGAGAATTATCCCCAATTAAAGGCATCTGAGAACTTCCTCCGTTTACAGGACGAGCTTGCGGGCACGGAAAATCGCATCGCTGTTGAGAGGAAGAGATATAATGAGGCGGTGAGGGAATATAACCGAGCGGTTAAAAGCATACCGATTGTCTTCTTTATGGGCTTCCTTCCCTTTGATAAGGAGAAACCTTATTTCCAAGCTGAGGCAAGCGCAAGCAAACCGCCAAAAGTGGAGTTTTAAAGATAGCGAAGAGTAGAAGGGGTTTAGGCAAAAGGAGGTTTTGTTGCTGGTATTGGAAAAATAGATTTAACATCTTGCGCTACTGCCTAATCGGGATGAATGCCGGGCATTCATCCCGAGAATTGCTCAACAATTCTAATCTTTTGATTGGTGGGAGAAGAACCAGGGTTGAAGTCCTTCTTGAAAATCAAATTTTTCCCACTATCAACTGCTAATAAAAAAGAATATTAAGACAGGTATCTTGAAAAAATAGGAATTTACTCTTTTCAAAGAATTTTCTCGTTTTATGCAACCCAAGATTCATTCAAGGTTTACAGAAATTGAAGAAAATGTGTTTTTATTCGAGTTATTCAACAAAGCCACTAATTGGAATTTTCTTCGTTTTATGTGAACTGAGAACAATTAGAGCTTTACAGGTTTTTAAACAAAA
>JBMFMH010000056.1:0-11697 GCA_049970775.1 bacterium
GGAATAAATAGCAAGGCGGAGGGCGTAGCCCTCCGCCCGCTTCTATTCTCTACTCCACCTTCCTCTCAATTTGAAACAGATATTCCCCTGATGCCACCTCGTAGACAACCCTATCCCCTTCCCTCCCCACAAACTTAATTCCCTCTCTCTCCTCAGGCGGTTGCCCATTCTCCCATACATCCATATCCTCCCCAGCTGGAACATAGACCTTCGCTGTGGCATTAGCGGGAATGGAAATCGCCAAAACCATTCCATCCTCGTCCCTGCTCCATTCCACCTTTATTAATCCGCTTATTGATTCATATTTCGCCTTCACAAAGGCGATTCTCCCCTCAGGGTCAGGATGAGGTTTTATCCTTATCTTCCTATAACCGGGCTCCTCCATATCTATTCCCGCCATCATTCCAAACATCCACTCACCTACCGAGCCGAAAGCGTAGTGGTTGAAGGAGTTCATCCCAGGGTCTTGGAATCCCTTCTCTTCCGTCCAACCATCCCATCTCTCCCAGATAGTCGTCGCTCCCTGCTTCACCATATATAGCCAGGAGGGGAATGTATCCTGCAGAAGAAGGGTATAAGCTAAATCCACATAGCCATAGCGAGTTAAGATAGGAAGAAGAGGCTTAGCCCCCAAGAAGCCTGTGGATAAGTGATTGTTTCTCTTCCTTATATCTTCAACCAAATGCTTGATTGCAAGAGGAATCTTCTCCTCAGGGAGCAAGCCGAAATCCAACGCCAATACATAGGCGGTCTGGGTTTCCCCCTTGATTCTCCCATCCTCTAAAACATATTCTTTATTGAAGGCTTCCTTGATTTTTTCCTTAAGCTCACTGTAGCTCTTCCTATCCTCCTCCTTACCCAAAACCCTCGCTATCTCCTCCATCAAGGATACCACATAGGCGAAATAAGCGGTCGCTATCAAATCCTTCGGCGTATCAGCTTCCACGCTCAGCCAATCCCCGTATCCTACTGGTGGTTGCAGATAATCTTTGCTTCGCCTTTTCAGGTATTCAATATAACGAGCCATTGAGGGATAATTTCTCTCCAATATCCTCTTATCCCCGTAGACTTTGTAGAGAATATAGGGGCAGATTATCCCCGCATCAGTCCAAGCGGGGGAATCGCTTCCCAAGCCGATATCGGGAGCGACATGAGCGTAGGCGCCCTCCTCATTTTGGGAATCAACAAGGTCAACGAGCCATTTGGTGATGAAAGAAGCCACATCCATATTATATGTAGCGGTGCGGAGGAAAATCTGAGCATCCCCTGTCCAGCCCAACCTCTCATCCCTTTGAGGGCAATCGGTGGGAACCTCAAGATAATTCCCCCTTTGCCCCCAAACTATGTTTTGGAAGAGGCGATTAACCCTCTCATCTGAACAAACGAACTCCCCTGTTATCCTCATATCCGAGTTAACAACCACCCCCACGATGTCCTCCTCCGATAGCCTCTCAGGATACCCGCTGACCTCAACATAGCGGAAACCCCTAAAAGTGAAACGAGGCTCCCAAATCTCTTCCCCATCCCCTTTCTTTATGTATGCATCGGTGCAGCGAGCGGTTCGTAGATTCTCCGTGTAAATCATACCATCCGGCTTCAACATCTCCGCATAGCGAAGCACTATCTTCCTCCCTTTTTCCCCCTTCGCTTTTATCCTCGCCCAACCCACCATATTCTGCCCCATATCCACAACATATATGCCCGGCTTCGGCTCGCTTATCTTTATCGGCTTGAGCTCCATCTGTTTTCTCACGGGAACACCGGGATGGGCGGTGATTATCCTTTCCTTCTCATTGAACACCCTTGCCTTATCCCATAAGGAATCATCAAAATCTGGCTCACACCAACCGGGCATCTCAAGGCGAGCATCATAGGTCTCCCCCATATACAAGTCCGCCTCCCTAATCGCACCATAGCTCGCCTTCCAGCTTTCGTCACTCACGATTTCCACCCTGCTCCCATCCTCATACTCTATATTCAGTTGAAGGAGAAGCTTAGGAGTTGAACCGAACAATCCCCTACCCTTCATATCCAAATAACCGGAATACCATCCATCAGCGAGAATCACGCCTATTGCATTTTCACCCTGCCTCAACAATTCCTTCACATCATAAGTCCTGTAATACACCCTCTTTCTATAATCGCTCCAACCGGGAACGAAATAATCCTTCCCTACCCTCCTACCATTTATATAAACCTCGCAAATCCCCAGAGCGCTCACATAGAGATAGGCTCTCCGCACCGGCTTCCCAGCTTCAAACGCCTTTCTTAGGTATGGGGTGGGCAAAAGAAGGATATTGTCACTCGTCAACCAACCCCAAGGGGCTTCCCCAAAGCGGGCTAATTCCCTCGCATTCTCCCATTTAGAATCATCAAATTCCAATTTCCCCCAATCTTCCCCTGCCTCCTTGCTCACCTTCCAACTTCCATCCGAGACAATTGAGACTATCTCTTCATCCTCCATCTCTATCCGCAATTTACAGATAAGCCCCGCTGGACCAAAGGAAAGATTCTCCGCCTCTACGGAAAGAACATTTTCCCCTTCCCTTATCCTTTCTCCAATCTCTATGATTTGGGGGTTTTTATAATTCTCGCCTTGGGAGATTCTCTCCCCATTCAAATAAGCGATGAAGCGGTCATCAGCGGTGATAGCTAGCACTGCCTTTTTCACCTTTCCCGAGGGCACAATGAATTTCCTGCGGAAGAATCTCTTGCCCTCGGGAAGCTCGTTCGCTCCCTCGCCCTCTGGATACCATATCCAGAAGCAGTCAAGGAAATGGGAAGCTCTTGCCTTCTCCTCCTCTCCTTTCTGCGGGATAAATGGGGCATCATAGCCAATCCATTTCCCTTTCCACTCCTCCCTATCTAATAAACCCATAGTCCAAAACGCAGGCTCGCTCCATTCGGAAGGATTTCCCTCTTCATCCCACACCCTCACCTTCCACCAACATTCCATCTCGCTTTTCAGCTCCTTGCCCTTATACTCAATCTGGGCGGTTTGGTCGCTTTCCACCTTACCGCTATCCCAGAGGTCAGCTTCGTTCCTCTCCAATTTGTCCCTGCTCGTAGCAACGATTATCTGATAAGCTGTTTGCTTGGCTCCACGCAGGTTCTCTTGCCCCATCTCAAGCACCCAGCTTAACCGGGGCTCCCTCTCGTCTATTCCCAATGGGTTCTTTTTATATTCACAACGCAGTTCCTTTGGATAGATGCTTGCCATCTTCTCCTCCTTTCAAAGATTATTTAACCGCTTTATGACTTCTTTTATTTTAATGAGTTGGGAAATTTTTGCAACGATTTTCAGCCCTCATCAAGTTGATTTTATTGAAAAAGAGTTTACAATTGCGAACAATTGTATAGAATTTCTATAAAAGTTTAATTAAGGAGGCTGATGAATGTGGAAAAACTTGCCTTAGGCGTCTTTCTTCCCTGCCTCGCTCAGAGGGATATCCCTACCGCCCTCTCCCTTGCTAAGGATATGGGCTTCAGCGTTATTCAGCTCGGCGCCGATGCTTTCTTCAATTACGGTGGGGATAAGGAGAAAGAAGATTTTCTGAGAAAACAGCTGGAGGAAAGCGGATTGGAGGTAATCGCCGTCTTCGCTGGCTTTCCCGGTGAGCGCTACGACGATATCCCCACCGTTAGGGAAACCGTCGGCTTCGCAAATAAAGAGAAGATACCGGAAAGAATTGATATAGCAAAGAAGACGGCGGATTTCACCGCCCGCTTGGGAATCCCAGCTATGGCAGCTCATGTAGGGTTCATTCCTCCCGATACCTCCGACCCTCTATACGATGTGATGTTGAAAGCGGTTGGAGAGGTAGTTGCTCATTGCGAGAAGTTAGGGCTTTACTTCGCCTTTGAAACGGGACAGGAAACACCCGAGGAATTGAAGGAATTCATTGAAAGGCTGGGCTATCCCAACTGCAGGGTCAATTTTGATACAGCCAATCTCATACTTTATGGTAAATCTTTCTCCGTGCACGGGATAGAGGTCCTTAAGGATTACATCATCAGCACCCATATGAAGGATGGCGTCTGGCCGGAGAAGGAAGGGCAGTTGGGACACGAGGTTATCTTGGGTGAGGGGCAAGCGAACATTGAGGAATGCGTGAAGAAGCTCATAGAGGTAGGCTATGAGGGACCGCTTATAATAGAAAGGGAAGCAGGAACGGATAGAGTGGGAGATATAAAGAGGGAAAAGGAATATCTTGAAAGCTTAAAGAGGAAATATCTTGGCTGATTTCAAAATTGGTGGTGCCCCCAAGGGGGCACCACCAATTTACTTGAAGATGAAAATTATAACCTCGTTATTCTGCGCCCTTTTCCTGCAAATCGCAACATATGCCCAAGCGTTAAACCAACCGCAAGAGGTCGCCTTCTCCCCCAATGGTTCCTTCCTCGCCATCAGCGACACGGGAAACGACAGGGTGCTCCTTTTCAAGCGAACGGAAAATGGGTGGAGAAAAGAAATCGCCATTAAAAATATAAGCAAACCCCAAGGGATAGCCTGGTTTAAAGAAGACAAATTGGCTATATGCGAGGGTGGGAAGGGGGAAATCGCCTTCTACTCCCTGAAGAGGGGGAAAGCAGTGAAGGAGACCTCTATTGGAGGATTGCGATTCCCTACGGGAATCGCAATCTGGAGAGATTATCTCTTCGTCGCTGATGGGGATGCCGACCGAATCGTTCTCTTTAAGATTAGCGGATACCCTACCATCACTTTCCTAAAGGATTTTGGGAAAAGGGGTAGCGGAAAGGGAGAGCTTTCCCATCCCACTTATGTAGCGATATCGGATGATGGCATCGTCTTCGTGGCGGATGAAGGCAACGGCAGGGTAGCTATTTGGAAATATAATCCTTCCAGTGAAACCGCCGAGCCTTATGACCCTTATGCTCTGACCGATTTTTGGACCTGCAGAAGCCTTGCCATTGCTAAACCAACGAATGAGCTGTGGGTGTTAAGTTCCTATAGCGGGGAAATAAAGAAAACGCAGCTTTCGGATTTGAGAAATCCCCAATGGCGTATCTTCAGCGGCTTAGTGGAAGGGACGCAGAGGGAGGTTACTGCTGTCTATCAAGGACATCGCACGCCCCAAGGATATCCATCCAAAAATTCTATTTTTGCGGAAGGGAATGTCCCTCCTGTTCTTGCCTTGGGACGCCTCGGTGATATTTTTGAGCCAGCGAATTCCTTCTCCCTCTCTCCTAATACTGGCGAGGTAGCGATAGCGAGAGGCGATAAAGTGATTATTCTTCCCCTCAATCCAAGCCTCAATTTCCAAATCCCCACCCGCCCTACCATTAATGCATCCGAGAAAGGGGCAATCATCAATTGGGAAACGCCCCTTCCCGCAGAAACCATAGCGCAAATAAAAAGAAAAGGTGAGGATAAATGGACGGTCTTTTCCCTTTCCGGCAAAAGGAAAAAGCACAGGCTCAGGATAGAAGGGCTTGAGCCTGCTAAAAGTTATCTTGTGCGCATCCCCATACCTCGGGCAGAGTTAATCGACGATGACGAGAATTCCTCCACCCTTTATTCATTTGAATATGCCTTCGCTACACAACCTCCTAAGGGGGAAACAACCTTCCTAAGAATCCCCGTTGCTGTCCTCATCTACTCCGATGTGATAAAGATGGATGACCCTACCGCCCCACCCGCCCCTCCAGTCAGTCGTTCCTATCTTGACTACCTCCGCAGAGAGATTGAGATGGTCCAGCTCTTCTACTGGTGCAATTCAAATATGAAGCTCTGGCTTGACTGCGACCTATTCTTCATAAATGAAAGGATTTATGTGAAGAAAAATCAGGAAGGTTACGATGGGAATGGCTTCTGGAGGGATAAACCATTACAGGACTTGAGGGAACTTCTTCGCCTTAGAGGACGCTCCCTGCAGGAATATCCCGCGGTAGTAGCGATAACCTGCGAGCGGCACTGGGACCCTCAAAAGAAACAATATGAATTCACCCCCAGCGGTGGAGGAACTTATGGGGCTGATTTACGCCCCGGAAGCTCCCATTTCCTGGGAGGGCATGACCCAGCCTGGCTTTTCGTCCACGAATTTCATCACCAGCTGGATAGTCAATATCACGAGAGCGGATACCCCGAGTATCCCTTCAATCATTTCAGCATAACTCCCGATGGATTCGCTGATAATCACGGTAGCCATTATGATGGGAATGCTTGGATACTCCGTCATTGGCATTATGGTGATTTAAGCCTCTGGTTTGTTAATAAATTCGGGGAAGTGGTGAGCGCCAAGGACGCCGATGAGGATGGTATTCCCGATGATTGCCCCGCCGTTCCCCTTGATGAGAAGAGATTCGGAAGCGACCCCAATAAGAAGGACACCGATGGGGATGGTTTAGATGATATGGGTGAAGTTATGGCTTCCAGCTGGGTTTATGAAACCCTTGTTTGGCCAAACGATATAAATGCAAGGGCAAAATATGTCCTGCCTGACCCTAAAAATCCCGATAGCGACGGAGATGGCGTGATAGATGGTTATGACCCTCTGCCGATTTATGCCTGCAAACCGCTTATTGGAAGAGATGCCCAGGAGAGATGGTTTTGGATTGATGAAGATACAAGCGATGTGCCCAGACCCTATCCTGTTCCACCTGTGGAGAAACCGCTTCATGGCGATATATATCTTTTCCATAACGATGAATGGTTGAATTTCCGCTTCGTCTTCAACCTTCCTGTTCCTCAGATTCACATTCAAATGGATTGCAACGCTAACGGCTACTATGTAGGGGCAGATAATTTGGATGTCTGGATTTATGGCGATTGGCAGAGGGAGAAGGCGAGCATCAAGGCGGAGGTGAACAATGCAAGCTCAAGGGAGAGATGGCCATTTAGCGACCCCTCTTTAGCTCCACCTCCCCAGAATATGGAGGCTACTATTAGGAAGATAGACGCCGAGCATTACGAAATCACCTTCTCAATCAAACAATCACCCAAAATCGGCTTGGAGATTAAGAGCGGGAAGATAATCGGTCTAAACATAGAAGTCCTTGCGGAGAAGGATAGCCCCCGTTGGCTCTGCCTCTTCCAACCCCAACAGCTAATCCCCTTAGTGATAGAATAGACTGCAAAATCTTTTCAGCCTCTTTTCCGTTGGTATTGGTCTATGGGGAGGCAGGAGAAGCCACCGTCCCCGCTCTCCATAGCCAAAAGCAATGCCCTCGCTGTGTCCAGGGAAGTTAAACAGGGGACCTCGTGCTCCACCGCTGCCCTCCTTATCTTCGCTCCATCCCTCTCCACCTTGCCATCCTTAGACATCGTATTCAAAACCAACTTAATCTCCCCTCTTTTAATCAAATCAATAGCGTTAGGGCTTCCCTCCGCTATCTTCCTCACCATCTCCGCTTTGATGCCGTGATTCCGGAGAAACTTAGCCGTTCCTTCCGTGGCGTAGATGAAAAATCCTCTCTCATAAAAACCCCTTATCAAGGGCAAAGCCTCCTCCTTATCCCCATCCGCTATCGTTGCCATAATCTTCCCCTCCCTCGGGACCCCTACCCCAGCTGCGACCATCGCCTTGTATAACGCTTTCCCGAAATCCCTATCTATCCCCATTATCTCTCCAGTTGATTTCATCTCCGGTCCCAAAGCTATCTCCGCCCCGCTAAGCTTAGCAGAGGAAAATACCGGTGCTTTAACCGCTATATACTCGCCCTCAGGATACAATCCAACGCCATAACCCATATCTTTAAGCTTCTCTCCCAGCATAGCACGGACAGCAAGGGAAACCATCGGAACGCCGGTTATCTTTGAGATATAAGGAATCGTGCGAGATGCACGGGGATTAGCCTCAATTACATAAACCGTCCCATTAGCAACGACGAATTGGATATTTATCAATCCCTTAACATTCAATGCCCTCGCTATGCGAGCGGTGTAATCAACTATCGTCTCCTTCTCCTCATCCGATAGGGAACGAGGCGGATAGACAGCCATAGAATCGCCCGAATGCACCCCCGCCCTCTCAATATGCTCCATTATTCCAGGAATCAAGATATCCTCTCCATCGGAGATGGCGTCAACCTCACATTCCAATCCCCTGATGTATTTGTCTATCAAAATCGGATATTCTGGGGAAACGGAGACAGCGTAAGTGATATAGCGTAAAAGTTCCTCTTCACTGGAGACGATTTCCATTGCCCTTCCACCCAAAACGAAGGAGGGACGCACAAGAAGAGGATAGCCAATCTCATGAGCAACCAGCAGAGCCTCTTCAACGGATTTAACCGCCCTTCCCGCCGGCTTTGGAATCTCAAGCTCCCTGAGCAGTTTCTCAAATAAATCCCTATCCTCAGCTATATCTATGCTTTGAAAAGATGTGCCCAATATCCTCACGCCGCGCTCCGCTAGCGCCCTTGCTAAATTGAGGGGGGTCTGCCCACCGAATTGCACTATCACACCCTCCGGTTTCTCATTCTCCACCACATTGAGGACATCCTCCAATGTGAGGGGCTCAAAATATAGCTTGTCAGATGTGTCAAAATCGGTTGACACAGTCTCGGGATTGTTGTTTATTATTATCGCTTCATAACCCGCTTTCTGAAGCGCCCAAACGCAATGCACACTACAATAATCAAATTCTATCCCCTGTCCAATTCTTATCGGACCGCTACCCAATACAATGACATTTCTCCGCCCCGACTTGGAGCTTTCGTTCTCCCTCTCGTAAGTTGAATAGTAATAGGGAGTTTGAGCTTCAAACTCTCCCGCACAGGTATCAACCATTTTATAAACAGGCTTTACCCCCATTCCCTTCCTTAAATTCCTCACCTCATCCTCGCTCATTTTCACCAACTCACCTATCCATTTATCTGGAAAGCCCATCCTTTTCGCCATAGGAAGAAGTTCCTTTAACTTCTCTATATCCCCCTCCGCTTGCCTTAAGTTCTCCTCCATATCTATGATGTTTTTTATCTTTTCAATAAACCACCTATCTATGCTTGAGAGCTCAACTATTTCCTCAACGGGCATTTTCCTTCTCAGCGCTTCCGCAATGGCGAAAAGCCTGAGGTCATTGGGAGTGCTTATCAGTTCCTCAAGTTCCATCGCTCCCCATCCTGCGCTTCCCCTCACATAGAGACCATAAGTCCCGATTTCAAGGGAGCGCACCGCCTTAAGCAGTGCCTCCTCAAAGGTTCGCCCTATTGACATCACCTCTCCCGTCGCCTTCATCTGGGTTCCGATTGTCCTATCAGCTGTGGGAAACTTGTCAAAAGGCCAACGAGGAATCTTCACGACAACATAATCAAGCGCTGGCTCAAAACAGGCAAGCGTCTTTCCCGTAACCTTATTGGGGATTTCATCCAGTGTGAGCCCAATTGCTATCTTTGAGGCGACCCTTGCTATGGGATAGCCGGTTGCTTTGGAAGCCAAGGCTGAGGAACGGGAAACACGAGGGTTTACCTCAATCACATAGTAGCGGAAGGAGTGCGGGTCCAAAGCAAACTGTATATTGCATCCTCCTTCCACCCCCAAAGCCCTTATTATCTTTAAGGAGGCAGTCCTAAGCATATGATATTCCTCATCGGAAAGCGTTTGGGAAGGGGCAACGACTATGCTATCTCCCGTATGCACCCCCATAGGGTCAAAGTTCTCCATATTACACACGGTTATGCAGTTATCGTTGCCATCCCTCATAACTTCATACTCTATTTCCTTCCAGCCCAAAACGCATTTCTCCACCAGCACCTGCTTTCTCATTGAAAGAAGAAGCCCCCTATGCACTATCTCCCTCAATTCCTCCATATTATGAGCTATCCCTCCGCCAGTGCCACCTAATGTGTAAGCGGGTCTGATTATAAGGGGGAATCCTTCCTCCTCAGCAAATTTAACCGCCGATTCAACATCATTTACTGTTATGCTCTCGGGAACGGGTTCCCCTATTCTCTGCATCAACCTCTTGAAATATTCCCTATCCTCCGCATCCCTTATCGCGGTTATCGGCGTCCCCAATAATTGGACACCGTATTTCTCCAATATCCCTTCCTCATATAGCTGAGTGGCTAAGTTAAGCCCAGTTTGACCGCCCAAAGTTGGGAGAAGCCCATCCGGTCTTTCCCTCGCTATGATTTTCTCCAGAAACTCAATCGTTAACGGCTCAATATAAACGCTATCAGCCATTTCCGTATCCGTCATTATCGTGGCGGGATTGGAATTAACCAATATCACCCTTATCCCTTCTTCCTTGAGGGCACGGCAGGCTTGGGAACCGGAATAATCAAACTCCGCAGCCTGTCCAATCACTATCGGTCCCGAACCTATAACTAATACCGATTTTATATCCTTCCTCTTAGGCATATCCCTCCTCTATCATCTTTAAAAATTCACTGAAGATATAAACATTGTCCCTGGGACCAGGAGCAGCCTCGGGATGATATTGGGTTGACATAATTCTCAACTCAGGATGGCTTAAACCCTCAACTGTGCCATCGTTTAGGTTTATATGAGTTACAACCGCTCCAGAATCCTTTAAGGAATCGGGGTCTACCGCATAGCCGTGATTCTGACTCGTTATATGCACTCTACCTGTGCGTAAATCCTTAACGGGGTGATTGCCTCCCCTGTGCCCAAACTTCAACTTGAAAGTTTTACCACCAAGCGCCCAGCCCAAAAGCTGATGTCCAAGGCAGATGCCGAGGATTGGTTTCTTCCCGATGAGCTTCTTGATTGTTTCTATCACATAGCCGAGCTTCGCAGGGTCGCCTGGACCGGGTGAGAAAACTATGCCATCGTAGTTTTGAGAAAGGATTTCCTCAGCCTTTGTAAAAGCGGGATAAATCGTGCTTCTGCAACCGAGCTTGGCGAAAATCCTGGGAATGTTGTATTTCACACCGCAGTCCAAGATAGCCAAGCGATATTTCTCCTCTCCCTCCGCCTGCCAGATAAAAGGCTGGGGAGTGGTCACATAGCGCACGAAATCCTGGTCATCGTAGCGAGGTTGACTGGAAAGCCACTTCAAGAGGGAATCGGGGTCCATCTCGCTGGAAATCGCCCCCATCATAACGCCATAACTTCTCAATTTGCGGGTCAATTCCCTTGTATCTATCCCTTCTATTCCAATTACATCCCATCTTAAAAGGAAATCATCAAGGTGATTTTTCGCTCGGAAATTCGAGGGAAGAGGGCAAGCTTCCCGAACGATGAACCCACTTGCCCAAACCCTGCGGGATTGCATATCATCCTCGTTTGTGCCGTAGTTTCCGATAAGGGGATAGGTCATCGTGACGATTTGACCTGCGTAGGAGGGGTCAGTGAGGATTTCCTGATAACCCGTCATAGAGGTATTAAAAACAACTTCACCTGCTATGGTTCCCCTCTTTCCGAGGGGTTTGCCGGCGAAAACTGTTCCATCTTCAAGGACGAGATATGCTTTCTCCATCTTAGGCAAAAAAATTGCCCCCCTGTGAGCCACAGGAGGGCAATTTAAGGCTCGCCTGCCCTTCCTAGCCTCACAGGACTAGATTTAAAGGGCATATTCAATTGTCGGTATAATTTTAGCATAAGTAAAGTCTATCGTCCACTCTATTTTTGCGGAATCCCATAACATATTAGATTCAATAAGAAGGTCAGGTTATTGGCGTTTAATCATAAACTCAAGAGAGAAAGAATTCTCTCCTTTTCTCCATATGGCTTTGTTGAACAAATCTTAGTTTGCATAAAAGAGGAAAAAA
>JBMFMH010000057.1:0-11688 GCA_049970775.1 bacterium
AAGATGAGAAGATGGCAGATTGATACAACGATAAAAGAGGAGAAGGTCAATATTCAAGCGACCTTCCCCTACATCCTTCACTGGTCTTATGAACCAGAAAGGCAAATGCGGGCTTACCGCATAAGGATAAAGGAAGGTGATGCAAAGTGAAAATCAGATTTAAGCAGGACTACCTCTTTGGCAGAAACCCAATGAAAAAGGGCGATGTCATTGAGGTGCCAGAGCTTGTTGCCATCTACCTCGTTGAGGACATAAAGGTAGCGGAATATATAAAGGAAGGTGATACAAGTGGCAAAGGTGCGTCTTAAAGCGACCCTGACGATAGGCTCTCAGAACTATCTCGCTGGTGAAATAATTGAGCTCACAGACGAAGAGGTGGAGGAGCTCATCAAGAGGGAGCTTGTGGAGAGGATAGAAGAGGAAGTGGAATTAAGCGAGAAAAAGCCTAAATCCAAGCCAAAGGGAGGGAAGTAAAGGATTAAATGGCGTGGATAACCGATGCTGATATAAAGCCATTCATTCACGACTGGGATAGCTACCAGTTCACGCTTGACCAGATTAACGGAGCGATAGAGAACGCTGAGGCGAGGGTTAAAGACCGCCTCGCTCCCTACTTCACTTTACCTGCTGATACGGAAACCCCTCCCGCTGGGCTGAAAACAATCATTGCTCAATACGCCGCCTTCCTCTTAATGCGGGCACGCAGGGTAGCATTAACGGAAGCTGAGGAAGCTTGGGTTAAGGAATTGGGAGACGAGGTGGAGAGAATGCTTGACGATGTAGTTGAGGGAAAGAGGGCGATAAAAGGCTTGGTTAGGTATGCAATAACGGGTGGTGAGGAGCCATCGCAATTGCACGACCTCGTTGACCCCCTTTTAACCTTCCTCAAGGATAAAGACAACCCCAGCGAGGGTTAAAAAGATTCCTAACGCCTTCTTCTTTTCCTCTGTCCGCCTTCTTCGTAGTAGTAATAGTAGTAATAGTAGTAGCCACCATATCTTGCTCGGCGGACATCCATTTCGTTTAGGACGGCGCCCAAAATATTTGCCTTGGCGTTTTCTAACGATTTTCTCGCTTGGTTGAGAGCGTCTCTGCTTGTTGAATTATACCTAGCCACGATGAGCGTTCCATCGCAGAGGGAAGAGAGAATAACCGCATCCGCCATACCCATAACTAAGGGTGAATCCACAATCACTATATCAAATCTCTTTTTCAGCTCTTCCAATACTTCCCTTGTTCGTTCAGATTCCAGAAGCTCGGCGGGATTGGGTGGAATGGGTCCCGAGGTTATGGCATAAAGGTTATCTATTCCCGTGTTCATCACTACATCATCAAAATCAGCTTCGCCGATGAGGAGGTTCGTCAAACCAACATCCCTATCCAAGTTGAAAAGCTCGTGGACTCTTGGTCTGCGAAGGTCGGCATCCACTATGAGCGTTTTTTGTCCCGCTTGAGCGAACGCCACAGCTAAATTTGCCGATACCGTGCTCTTACCCTCGGAGGGTTCAGGGGAAGTAATGAGTATGGTCTTGAGAGGCTTTCCCAAACCAGCAAACTTAAGGCTTGAGCGAAGG
This sequence comes from bacterium, assembly GCA_049970775.1. Classification (GTDB taxonomy): domain Bacteria; phylum Armatimonadota; class JACIXR01; order JACIXR01; family JACIXR01; genus JACIXR01. Next base: position 1,575 of record JBMFMH010000057.1, read on the forward strand.
GTGCGGAAGGCTTCCGAGGCGTGGGAACGATGGCTATCAAGGACAACGAGGCGGGAGGCATCGTTTTCAAAGCGGGGTATGACGGCAAGCGGAGTTATCCTGCACCTGCGTTCCAAATCAACTGGTGATTTAACCGTATCATCAAGATACTCAGCCAAGGCAGCGCCTGCGATGGCGAGAGCAATGGCGAGCAAAAAACCCAGCATATAATTTAACCCTTTTCTTGGATATATTGGCTCCTTTGGTAAAGTGGCCATCTCCTCCGCAGTTATATTGCCGAAGGTGGTAGCCTCGGCTATCCTTGCCTCTTGGAGGCGTTGCTGAAGGGTAGTATATAAGGTCTCTGCCACCTGAACATCCCTTTGCAAGTTAGCGAGCCGCATCTCCTTTTCGGGAAGCTGGGAAAGTTCCCCTTCCAATTGGGATAACATCCTTTTCAACGCTTCCCTTTTTGCTTCCGCCTTCAGCAGTTCCACCTGCGCCATCAGGAGGCTATCCTTCAAAGGGTTCGGTTGGAGATTCTCCTGTAATGTCGTCTTTTTTGCCTCTTTTTCTATCCGTCCATTTATCTCCTCTATCTCTTTCCTCACTGCTATGACCTCAGGATGATTATCGGCATATTTCTGCTGAAGCCCCAAGAGCTTCACCTCTAAATCAACCAATTGCTGACGCAAGGCAGTTAATGTTGGGCTTTCCCCCAATGTCCAACCCGCTAATCTCGTCTCCCCCTCCTTTTTTAATTGCTCTTTTAGATAATCAACGCTCGCTTTATGAGTGCTTATTAATGCCTCCGCTTGCTCTAAGTCGCTCTGTAAATTCGCCAACCTCTCTACCTTCTGCTTGGTATCCTCCTGAAGTGAGAAGATACCTTCTTTCTCCTTGAACTCCTTCATCTTCTCCTCTGCCTCTAAAAGCCTCTGATATAATCCCTTTTTACCTTTCCTTGTATCCCCGTATAGTTGTTCCTCAATGAACTTGCGAGTAGCAACCGCTTCCTTTCTTCCTTCCTCTTGATTCTTATAGACCAAAGCGTGGGCGAGCCCGTTCACAATCAACATAGCCTTTTCTGGAGAAGTGCTATTCGCCCTTATGAGTATTACCTCGCTACCTTTGGGAACCTCCAGCTTTATATTACCACCTCTCACGAGCTCTTCCATTTCATCCACGGTTATGTGAATTTCTCCTCGGGTTTGTTCCCTTATATACTTCACTGCCTCCTCCAAATAAGGGCGAGTGGTGGCTATTTGAAGATAGGTGTCAAGGGATGCGGTTGGGTAGATTAAGATGCCGGGTATCTGGGACAGAAAGGAGGAAGTTCCCCCTGCCTGTTGGGTTTTCACCCTCACTTTTGCCGTAGCTTGATACACTTTCTGCCTTGTGAGGGTATAACCCACTACGAGAAACAAAACTACGCCGAAAATCAATAACATAAGCGGTAGTCGTCTGAGGGCTATTTCAATATAATCTCTCAGTTCTAAGGCTTCTTCTCTCTCTTCCAACTTCAAACCTCCTGATTTTTTGGAAATAATTATAATTGAACAATCGCTTTTAACAAGTATTTTAGATGTTTTTCTTTAAAATCTCTACTCCTTTCCCCACGAATTTGAGAGGGAGGATTTTTATCCCAATGCTCTCCAACTTCTCCTTTAGTTCCTTTTCCCTGCCTTCCTTCGCCATAAATAGGATACAGCCGCCGCCTCCCGCGCCCATCGCTTTGCCGCCAATTGCTCCTCCCTCTTCCGCTACTCGGAATATTTGCTCTATTTGGGCATCGCTTATGCCTTCAGCCAACTTTTTCTGTCTACGCCAATTTTCCTCCATCAATTTACCCACGGCTTCAATATCACCTTCAAGAATTGCCTTTTTAATATTATAAGCGATTTCCTTCATCTCGTCAAGCAAACCAATGACTTTTTTATATCTCCCCATCACCTCATTTATTATCTTTCCCGAGAGGCGGGAGCGCCCTGTATAGCAGAGAACCAGCCTTTTCTCTAAAAGCTTTTTGAATTCTTTGCTCACTTCTAATCTCTGCCATTTAACTTCCTCAGCAAATTCCATAAAGAGGAAACCGCCCAACGCTGATGCATATTGGTCTTGCTTACCGCCCCAAATGCCCAGCTCTTCCTTCTCAAGGCGATGAGCTAGCTCAGCTATTTCCTCCCTCCCCATTTTACTTCCCCTCATCTTACAAAGCGCATAGAGAAGGCAAACAGCTGTTGCTGCTGAGGCACCTAAACCCGCTCCCGGTGGAGCATCGCACCAAGCTTTGACCTCCCCACCTAAATCAATTCCCATCCTCTTCAGTCCCGCTTTTAGTAAATCAAGATTACCTCCGTATTCCATTTCCCTAATAGACCTTGCTTCCTCGCTCAGACCGTAATCAAGGGATGTAATTTTTAAGTTAGCTCCTTCTTTTAGTTCCAGCAAGATGTGGGAATAAAGCCCTATGGTGGCGTTGACAACTGCTCCACCCCTTTGCAAGCAATAGGGCTCAACATCGGTGAAGCCGCCAGCGAAATCTATCCTCACTGGTGCTCTACAAAGGACCTTCATTCTTTCCGTAATCTATTGTATACTTTTAGCGAAGGAAGGTGAAATAGTTTGAAGAAGGTTCCTTTCGTTATCTTATTGTTTTTATCTATTTTTTCCTCCTTCGCTCAGGAGGTTGTTGCGACCGTTGATGGGGTCAAAATCAGCAAAGAGGAATTTTTGGATAAGTTGAAGAAATGGGCTGGCGAGACGGTTCTCATGGGGATGATAGATGATATATTAGTGGAGAAGGAGGCAAAGAAGGAAGGAATTAGTGTTAGTGATGAGGAGGTAAAAATGAGAGTGGATATTTTCCGTAGGCTCAATGTGCCTCCCGGGGTTGATTTTACCCAAGACCTTTTAAATAATGGCACTACCTTAGCTCGTATCACCGATACATTTAGAACAGGCTTGCTTTTGGAGAAAATAATAGCGAAGAGGGAAAAAATCACAGTTACAGAGGATGAGATAAAGGAAGAGTTCAAAAAGGTTTCCAAAGAGAGGAAAGTGCGAATGATAATAGTGAAGAGCGAGGAAGATGCGATTGCCCTTCAAGAGAAGTTCAATGAAGGGTCCTTTAGCTTCGCTGAACTAGTGGAAAAATACTCTCAGGACCCCGAGAGCAAAGCGAAGGGTGGGGATATAGGATGGATAAGGAGAGGTATGCTTCCACCCTATTTTGAGGATGTTATCTTCAAGTTGAAGATTGGGAAGGTCTCCGACCCTATTTGGACGAGATACGGCTTCTACTTTTTTATGGTTGAGGAAGAAAGAGAGGGCAAGTTGACGCCCGAGCTTAAGGCGGAGCTTCAACAAAGCATTCTATCAGCAAAGGTTGGATTAAAGAGATTTCAGCTTTTGGACGAGTTAAGGAGTAAGGCAAAGATAGAAATAGAGAAGTTCCTTTTCCAGTAATTGAACCAATATTCCGCCGTTTTCTTTGGAAGGGGAACAAGAGAGATTATAAGTTTTCTTTCCACTGGGCAAGTGTAAGGTTCGTAGCCGCTGGCATTGATTGTTAATTCTCCTGTCAAGGTCCTTGCCCAGAGGGTGAATCTTCCGTTTTTATCGGAAGTAGTTGTGCGATTGCCTAACGAGACAGTTGCTCCTTTGGTGGGCAATCCTGTAAGCGCATCCTGTATTGTGCCTTCAATTTCTTGCCTCTCTAATTGTTATAAAGCCTCTGCTGAGGTCAATTGGAGGGTTTTGTCTATTTCCTTCTCCAAGAACTTGGGTAAACCTGGCATCTGGAGGGTGAGGAAGCCTCGTGTTATAACGGAAATGGCTTGGTCTTTGCTCAGTCCCCTTGTCATCAAGTATTCAACAGCCTCCTCTGCTATCGGACCGATCGCCGCTTCATGGGAGAGGTCGCTTAGGGGCGTTTTTTCCGCTATAAGTTCAGGAATCGCTTCAATGATTGCTTGTGGGGAGAGAAGGATACCTCGGCAATCCAAATGTCCTTTCGTCTCGTTTGCCCTGCTTATCAATTGTCCTCTCATATAAAGCCTTGATTCATCTGCGCCTATGCTCCTTGCAATGGATTCTCCCCTCGTTTTGGGAGCGGAAAAGATTATCCTGCTTCCCAAATCTATATCTGACTTTCCCATCCCATAAACTATGGAATTGAAAGTAGCCCTTGCTCCCTCACCTTGAAGCAGGGCGGTGGGGTATGCTTGTAAAGACTCAACGGGACGCAATAGAATGTAGTTGCTCACAAATGTTGCTCCTTCCTCCAAAACAACGACCGTGCGAGGACGAACGGCGAACTCCTCACCCCAGTTATGTATCATTGTGAAGATGAGGGTAGCATTCCGCTTTACATAGAACTCAGAGATGCCTATATGAATGCCCTTTTTAACCCTGGGGCTTAAAGTGCAACCCGTGAGCAAATTCAGCTCCGCTCCCTCTTCCACGATTACGACATTGTGAACATTCTGCATTGCCTTATCCTCAGCTAAAAATAGGCAGGCTTGCACTGGCGTGTTGATTTTCTCTCCCTTATAAGCTCTTATGAAATAGCCGTGGGTTTGTAATAGTTGGGCAGTGGCGGTGTATTTATCCGTATCCACGGGAATTGCTTTCCACCAATAATCTATGAACCAATCATATTCTTCAAGTGCTTCCTGCGTGCTCATAATCTCAAGCTTTCCCTTGTAGAACTCCTGCACTTTCCTGTAGATGGGGGCACGGTCTGCCTGGAAATATGTTCCCGCTCTACCTTCCTCACTTGTGTCAATTCCCACTTCAAGTGCCCTTTCTTTGAATTCTCTATCCAATTTCTCAAGGGATTCTATTTCTTCTCTTTCAGGAGGAAGCAAAAAGGGAGTTAAATCTATGTCCGGACCAAAGGGAGCAGGTTTATTCCTCGCTCCCTCCGCTTTCTTGTTCAATTCCTCTATAAACCTCTGCAGCGCGCGCATTCCATACACCCCTCATATCCGTGTTCTTTTACTTGGTTAAAAAGGTCTCGTGGATTGCCTTCGCAGACGATTTTCCCGTCAATCATCACATGACCATAGTCTGCATTAACATATTCCAAAATGTAGCCTGTATGGGTGATAATCAGCCCAGATTTCTTCTTTTCCATTACTTTCTTCTTACCGAGAAGGAGATTTATCGCTTCGCCGATTATAGCGATGTTATCAAGGTCAACACCGGATTCCGGCTCGTCTATCAGGGCGAGGCGAGGTGCCTGAAGGAGAAGCTGCAAAAGCTCTATCTTTTTCATCTCCCCTCCAGAGAAGCCATAATTCAAATCCCTATCAAGGAGGTCCTCACATTTTAGTTGTCTCGCCACCTCTTCCAAATCGTTCTCCCCATTGGATATATGCTTTCCTATCTGCCTCACTGTTACACCCCTAATAATCGGAGCCCTTTGGAAAGCGATTCCCAAGCCCAATTTAGCTCTTTCATACGGCGGAAGGGAGGTTATGTCCTTCCCGAACCAAGAAACCTTTCCTTTTATGAGCTTATATTTACCCAGACCCATTATCACCCTCAGAAGGGTCGTTTTCCCTGAGCCGTTGGGACCCATAAGGATGTGCGTTTCACCTTCTTTTATGCTTAGATTCACCCCTCGTAATACGGGTTTACCATCTATTTCAACAGCCAAATCTTCCACGAGAAGCATCTAAACGATTTCACCTCCGTTTATATTATAACCGGCAGAACCGCCTTTTCCAAAATCTCGTTCTTGTGGTCTTGTTGCATAAATCCCATAAAAACACATTTATTTAAAATCCTGTAAAGCTCTACTTGTTCTCGGTTCACATAAAACAAGGAAAATTCCACAAATAAGCATAAATTCCTTTCCCCTTTTCCCGTTTAATTTTCCTGATGTTTCTATTTATTCAAATTTTTTCCTTTATTGCTCCATTTACTGGTAGTAAATAGGGAGGAACATAAGCTATTTTCCTCTCTTTTTGAAATATGCAACAAAACCGTTCTTGTTTAAAATTTAGCCTTTATTTTTGAAAAACTATGAAAACTTGGTCGCCATATCGGGATGGAAAAAAGGAAAGGGAAAAGCGGAAAGCGGCATCGCCTATTCTAAATTCTGTAATTTCCCGCTCAATATAATCCTCCACTTCCAAAAGCAGAGAAGGGTAGTTGACCTTTGAGAGACGCATAAATTCCCTGCTCCCTCGCTCAGTATAAGCTATCACTCTGACATCGTTTACCCCTGGGATAATCTCCACTTTATAGGCACCGAGCTGAGCGGAGGTCTCTAATATCAAGGGAAGAAGCTTAAATATTCTTTGCTTCAAGTTTTTAATAATTTTAGCAATTGGGAGGAAAAAGAAAAGCGGATTAAACCCAAATGGGGAAGGAAATTATAGAAGGGAGAAGAGAAAAATAGAGGTGGGGCATTTCTTGAAAATCAAATTTTTTCCCATACCAGCAACAAAGCCAATAAATGTATTTTTATAGGATTTTAGAATCAAAATCGCTTGACAAGTCATATTAAGTGGATTTAATGAAAATTACAAAAGTAAAAGGAGGTTTTGCAGATGGATATATATTTGATTGGAAATTCTCATATAGACCCCGTCTGGCTTTGGCGTTGGCCGGAAGGGTTGCAGGTAGTGAGGGCAACTTGTAAAGCTGTTTTGGAGCTTATGGAGAAATATCCCGATTTTAAATTCACTTTCTCATCCGCTATTTTCTATAAATGGATTAAGGAATTGGAACCGGAGATTTTTGAGAAAATCAAAAATTATGTTAAAGCAGGTAGATGGGAAATTGTAGGTGGATGGATAGTGGAGCCAGATTGTAACATCCCCACGGGGGAGTCGTTTGTCCGACATTCGCTTTATGGTCAGCTTTTCTTCAAGGAGAATTTCGGAAGAATAGCCAAGGTAGGGTATAATCCAGATTCCTTTGGTCATAACGCTTCCCTTCCCCAGATATTGAGTAAATCGGGTATGGATTTTTATGTTTTTATGCGTCCCTCCCCGGCAGAGAAGGAACTGCCTTCTTATCTTTTTCGCTGGCAGAGCAAGGATGGTTCCTCTGTGATAGCCTATCGCATCCCTTTTTCCTACACCACGGAGGGAGGTGACTTGAGGGAGAACATAGAACGATTTTTAGGTGAACTTGAAGGGAAACTGAATATAGCTATGTTCTTCTATGGAAAGGGTGACCACGGTGGTGGTCCAACGGAAGCAAATATTGAAAGTCTGCAGGCGATTACCCGGGAGATACCAGGGCATAAATTCCTTTTCGCTACAACGGAGGAGTTCTTTGAAAAAGCAAAGGGTGAAGAATTGCCGCTTGTTGAGGATGAGCTTCAATATCATTCACGAGGCTGTTACACTTCCTGTAGTTTAATAAAAGATTTAAATAGAAAGGGTGAAAATTCTCTCTTGACAGCGGAGAAGCTATCCGTGCTCGCTCATCTATTAGTGGGCAGTAGATATCCAAAGGAAGAGTTGCGCTCCGCTTGGGTGAATCTTCTATTCTGTCAATTTCACGATATCCTCGCGGGTTCAAGCATTCCTCCTGCTTATGAGGATGCTCAAAAATCAATCGGTGGTGTTATGGATGTGGGGGATAAGGCAACTTTTAACGCAATGCAAAGCATCGCAAGGGCAATCCAAACGGAAGGTCAATCAGTCATAGTTTTCAACCCCTGTTCTTGGCGAAGAATTGATAAGGTGGAAATAGAGCTCAAATGGGGTGAGGAAGGATTGGGCGTTGTTTCGCCTCAGGGAGAAATTCAGAGGGCGCAGGAAATACAATCTTTAAGTGTTACCGGGATGCGGCGTTTTCTCTTTCTCGCCGATGTGCCTCCCTTAGGTTATTCCGTTTACAAGCTCGTTCCTTCCGATTCAGCTGAGGAGAATCATAATGATAAGCTTGAAAACGAGCACATTCTCGTTGAAATAGACGATAACGGCTACATCTCTCGCTTTTTTGACAAGATTAACGAGAAGGAACCGCTCCGCTATCCCGCTCTTGTCCCCCTCGTTATAGAAGATAAAGGGGATGCCTGGGGGCACGGTATAGCTTCTTTCAGGGATGTTATTGGAAGCTTTAAGGCGGTGGAAAGAAAATGGATTGAGACTGGTCCTCTCAGGTGGCGATTGAGGATAAAAAGCGCCTACGGCGATAGCTTCCTGTGGCAGGATTTCTTAATCTATAAGGGACTGCCTTTCCTGGATGTTGAGGCAGTAATCCTTTGGAACGAGAAGCACAAAATGCTGAAAATATCGTTGCCAACGCTTTTGGAGGATTCAATTGCGACTTTCTCCATTCCTTATGGATTCATTGAGCGGGAGCAGAACGGGGAAGAGCAGCCTTTAAACAAGTGGATGAACATAGATGAAAGAGATAGAAGCTACGGTGTCGCTTTCATAAACGATTGCAAATATGGCGGGGATGTTTTAGCTGGCGAGATGAGGTTGAGCATTTTGAGAAGTCCTGTTTACGCGCATCATATTCCTCGGGAATTGGAGGGAAACAAGGATTATCTATATATGGACCAGGGATATCATCGCTTCTCTTACAGGATTTACCCTCACCCTGGAGATTGGCGAGAGGGGAGGGTGGTGCAAGTAGCGGAAGAATTCAATCAGCCCCTTCTATTCACTATTGAACATCCTCACGCTGGCAAACTTCCCCTTTCTTTTTCCTTGATAGAATCGCTCCCCACAAACCTGATTATCTCCGCTTTGAAGATGGGAGAGGAGGAAGAAGCCGTCATCTTTCGTTTATGGGAGAGCCAAGGAAAGAATTGTAAAGCATCTCTTGGGATTCCCTTTCTCAAAACGAAATGGGAGGGAACCCTTGCCCCATTGGAAATAAAGACATTAAAATTATATCCCTCTCTTAAGTGGGAGGAGACAAATCTTTTGGAGGTGTAATGGAGTATGGAAATTAAAATTGAGAAAACAGATAAAGCAGCGAAGATAGCTCTTTTCCTTGATGGAGAAGAGGTAAGCCATCTTTGGGTGATTGATTACGAGATGAGGATAGGTTCTGCTGTTATGAAGATGGGAGGGATAGCCGGTGTTTGGACGGATGAGAAACATCGCTTAAAGGGTTATGCAAGCAAGGTAATGGAGGCTTCTATTAAGTATATGAAAGAGGAGGGTTACGATGTCTCGCTTTTGTTCGGAATCCCCAATTTCTACCATCGCTTTGGTTTCGCTACCGTCCTCCCTCGTTATAGAGCGGAGTTAGAGGTTGACAAGCTACCTTCTTCCTCTGGGAACTTTGAGTTGCGGTCTTATGAAGAAAGGTTCAAGGAAGCGGTTTTAGAGATTTACTCGGAAAACAACAAAGTGCGCACGGGGACTCTTCTGCGTTCCCCAACGAAGTGGGAAGGCTTTAGCCACGGAAACGAATGGTCCTCAAAGGCTCTTCCCTATGTTCTTTTGGATGGGGAGGAAGTGATAGCTTATCTCGTTTTTGACAGCGTTGAACCGATGGTGATAGAGTTGGGTTATAAAAAGCCGAGGATCGATGTTTTCCAAGCACTTCTATGCCAAATCAGGCGTTTCGCCGAGGAGAGGAATAGTCCAGTAATTCGTCTAATTCTCCCACCCGATTTTACTTTCACAGAGTTTTGCCAGCGCTACGACTTGCGTCTCAATATAGAATTCCCCGAAAATAGAGATGGTATGGGTAGAGTGATAAACATAATAACTTTTCTCTACAAGTTGCAAGATGTGTTTAGAAGTCGCATAGGGTTCAATAAGAGGGAGGGGATTCTCATCATAGAGACTGATATAGGGGAGGTTCCCTTTGATATAAAGAAGGACACTGTCTTCTTTATGCCGTTTCTTCCTCCCTCAGGTTGGAAGTTAAAGCTCCCTCAGGCGAAGCTCATACAGCTTGCTATGGGTTACCGCTCAATTGATGAGCTTCTCCTGGATGAAGATGTTTCCTTAGAGGGAGAGGAAGCCCTTCCCATTTTGCGAAAGCTTTTCCCCAAGCAATTTCCCTTCTTCTGGCCAGCGGATAGATTCTGAAGAGCAAGAACGAGGGAAAGCCCGTCAAAAAGGCATCCAAAGGCGCCTTTCAGCGCATACCCATCGGGTGCGAGTGATGGAAACAACTGTCGTTGTTTCGTCGCTGG
>JBMFMH010000058.1:0-5848 GCA_049970775.1 bacterium
AAAATATGGTCTCTAAAAGATTTGTTTCTGGCAAGAGATTGCGTCGGTATTCTAGGGGGATAAAAGGGGCTGTATAATGAATTTCGTCGTTCCCGAACGATTAAGATTCTCCGTGTTTCGTTTCTCTTGTAAGCATTCCCAATTCACCAATCCTCAAAGAACAAAACACCTATACCTTTTCAACAGAATTTGTATCAAACAAAACTTTTTTGTTGCAAAAACAAGTATGATTGAGTATAATTTTAATCAGAGGTGATATTGGATTATGTCTCAAGAACACCGTTGCTGTGAAGAAGCAAGAGGAATGCCGTTGATTGGGGAACGATTCCCCGAGATGGAAGTGAAGACAACTCAGGGAGTTCTCAAGCTGCCGGATGTTTACGAGGGGAAATGGTTCATCCTATTCAGCCATCCTGCGGACTTTACGCCCGTCTGCACCACTGAGTTCGTAGCATTCCAGAAGCGTTATGCTGAATTCAGAAAGCTGAACTGTGAGCTCATAGGTCTGAGCATAGACCAGGTATTCGCCCACATAAAATGGATAGAGTGGATACAGGAGAAGTTAAATTTGGAGATAGAATTCCCCATCATCGCCGATGATACTGGAAAGGTAGCAAGTAGGTTAGGGCTTATTCATCCAGCTAAAGGGACAAACACGGTTAGAGCTGTGTTTATCGTGGACCCAAAGGGAACGATAAGGGCAATGCTTTATTATCCCCAGGAGTTAGGGAGAAATATGGATGAGATTTTGCGAATGGTTAAGGGATTACAAACCGCTGATGCTAACGATGTGGCGATACCAGCGAATTGGCCAAACAACGAGTTGATAGGTGATGAAGTGATAATTCCTCCAGCAGATACTGTTGAAAGTGCGAAGGAAAGGCAGAAACAGTTTGTTTGTTTTGATTGGTGGTTCTGCCACAAAAAATTATAAAATAGAAAGGAGTGATTGAATTATGGGCACAAAAGGAAGGAAAATCGTTGGCGAGGGCATTGAGAAGATTATTGAGAAGCTCAACAAAGCTCTTGCCGATGAATGGTTAGCCTACTACCAATATTGGGTAGGGGCGAAAGTTGTCAAGGGCGTCTTGAGAGGAGCAGTTAGCGCCGAGCTAAACGAACATGCAAGCGAGGAACTTGCCCATGCTGATAAACTTGCTGAGAGGATAATCCAGCTGGGTGGAACTCCTCTTCTTTCCCCGGAGGAATGGCTCAAAGCGACCAACTGTGGATATACTGCGCCCGAAGACCCTTCGGTTGCCACCGTTTTGGAGCAGAATATAAAAGGTGAGCAATGCGCCATTGAAGTCTACCATAACCTCCTCAACGAACTTAAGGATAAAGACCCCGTGACCTACGATTTGATTTTAGGGATATTGGCAGACGAGATAGAGCACGAAGAGGATTTGGAAAACTTAAAGGAAGATTTGGAGAAAGGAGGCTAGAAAATGACCGCGAGAGGTCAGGTTTATAAGTGTAATATCTGTGGGAACATAGTGGAGGTTTTACACCCTGGCGCTGGGCAATTAGTTTGTTGTGGTCAACCGATGGAGCTATTGGAGGAAAGGACGGAAGATGTTGGTAGAGAGAAACATTTGCCTGTAATAGAGAGAACGGAGAGCGGAATATTGGTAAAGGTTGGTTCTGTTCCTCACCCGATGGAGGAAAAGCATTACATAGAGTGGATTGAACTAGTCGTGGATGGGGAAATTTATAGGAAGTATCTTAAGCCGGGTGACAAGCCAGAAGCAGAGTTCCCCGTGAAAGGAGAGAAGGTAGAAGCGAGGGAATACTGCACCATACATGGTTTGTGGAAAGCATAGTAGTTTATGTGGCGTTGATGAGGAGTATTGACTAATTTGAAGAAAAAATTAAAAATAGAAAGCGTGTTTTATCTGAACAAAAGTTCATTTAATTCGTCTAAAATAGAGATAGAAAGGAGGTGAAACAAGATGAAGAAGTTGGCTTATCTCTTGGCTTGCGCAGTGGCCGCCACCACTTTGATGTTCGCCGCCCCTCAGACCAATACTCCTGCCGCCCACAAGGTTACCCCGAAGAAGGTGGTAAAGGTTGCACCAAAGCATGTGGCACCGAAACCTGTGGTTTCCAAGCACCCTGCGAAGAAGGTCGTGACGCATAAGGGCGCGAAGAAGGCTGCACCGAAGCCCGTTGTTTCCAAACGCCCCGTGAAGAAGGTCGTGTCCAAGAAGCCAGTGGCGAAGGCTGCTGCTAAGAAACCTGCTGCGAAGCCTGCAAAACCGGCTGCGCCCTCAAAATCAACGAAGCCAGCCGCTCCCAAGAAGTAGTTCGTAGCAGGTCCTTTCCTTGAGGAAGGGGAGCAATGTTTTGGGGAAAAAAGCAAGCTCCCCTTCCTCATTTATTATGCAACTAATCCCTTTACAAATATAATTAATTCCAAAGATGGAAAGCTCTCGGATAAAGGCAAGAAAGGAACTCTTGGAAAAAGAAAAGGGGACAATTTACAAGACTGCTAAATTTCGCCTCCTCCTTATCTCTCCCCTCCCTTACGACGCCGGCTCCACCAGCCTCGCTATGCATATCTTATATCGGGAAATAAACAAGCTCCCCGACCTATCCTGTGAAAGATATTTCTTTCAAGAGGAAGAAGTGCGCTCGCTTGAATGCGATAGGCTTCCCTCAGAGTTCAATATCCTCGCCTTTTCCCTCTCCTTTGAGCTGGATTCCCTCAATTTCCTTCGCATATTGGAGATGAGCGGTATCCCCCTTCTCTGGGAAGAAAGAAAAGAGGAACACCCGATAGTTTTAGTTGGTGGAGCATATCCAACTATCAATCCCTTGCCCCTTTCAAGGTTCGCTGATGCAATCGCTATTGGCGATGGCGAGGAGATGGTGGAGGAAATAGGTGAGGCTTTGAAGAACGGAAAAAATAAAAAGGAAATACTTGAATTGCTTGCGAAAATAAAGGGGATTTTCGTTCCTTCCCTTGGAAACAAATATCAACGCAGATGGTTAAGGGATTTAAACTTATATCACGGCTCATCTCAATACATTTCTCCTTTTTCCGAATTTCCCTCCACTGCCTTTGTGGAGATATCAAGGGGCTGTCAAAGAGGGTGTCGCTTTTGCGTTATACCTTCTTTTTTCTCCCCTTACAGGGAAAGAACGGCGGATAGGGTTATAGAGGAGGTTATGAGGTGGAAGGGAATAGCGAGGAAAATCGGCTTGATTGGAGCAGCTACCTGCGACCACTCCCAGCTAAGAGAGATAGCGAGATGGCTAAATAAAGAAGGTATCCCCTTTTCCGCTGCCTCCTTGCGAGCAGATGCTTTAGATGAGGAATTTCTTCGCTATTTAGCGGAAGGAGGAGAAAGAACGATAACTCTCGCCCCGGAAGTAGCCTCCCCCCATCTGCGAGGGATTATAAACAAATATATAGATGAAGAGATTCTCAAGGAGGCTTTGGAAAAAGCGAAAAGAGTCGGCTTCAAGCGAGCTCGCCTCTATTTTATGTTCGGTTTACCAGGGGAAGAGATGGAGGATGTAATGAGGATTGCCGAACTTGCGAGTAGGATGAAGGAAGTTCTGCCCCTGAAGCTTTCCATTTCTCCTTTTATTCCCAAGCCGAAAACCCCCTTGGGAAAATTCCCTATGGAGGAAGAGGGAAAGCTGAGAAAGAAGAAAAAAATTTTGGAGCGAGAGTTGAGAAGGAGGGGCATACCCGCTTCATTTGAGAGCATTAAACAAGGGATATTGCAGTGGTGGTTGGCGCAGGGAGATGAGAGGATGGGCGATGTCCTGCTTTATGCTTATAAGGGAGGCGGCAGTTTCTCAGCCTGGCTCAAAGGTTATGAAAGGGTTTTTGGATAATTGCATTTTGGGGGGGCTCTATGAAAAAGCTAATTGTTTCATTACAGCGAAGAAGGTATAATGAAGACAAAAGATGAAGGAAGAAAAAACGCTACAAGAAAGCTTGTGGCCAGAAGAAGCCAAGTCAAGCGATTCAAAGAGGATTTTCCTGCTCTTTAGAAACACAATCCCGGAAATCCCCTCAACAACCTATGGAACATTCGCAATCTATAAATATCCAGCGAAATTCATCCCCCAGGTAATTGCCTATGTCCTGAAAAAATATGCCCGACCGGGAATGAGAATATTTGACCCTTTTGCTGGCTACGGAACAGCGGGGATTGTCGCAAGGGTTTATGGCTACGATTACGAACTTTGGGATTTAAATCCTTTGCTCAACATAATTCACGATACCGCAGTTATGAAGATGCAGAAGGTGGATGTGAAAGCGCTTATTGAAGAGCTAAAAACAAGCGGGGAAGAATTCATCCCCAGTTGGTCAAATCTAAGATATTGGTTTCCAAATGAATTTATTCCCCTTCTCGCCAAAGCTTGGGGCTTCGTTCACTCGTTGAATGACGAGAAAAAATATCTGCTGATAATTCCCTTGGTCAATGTCACAAGATATTTTTCGTTTGGGGATGAAAAGGTCCATAAGCTGTATAAGTCTAAATACTCAAGGAAGAAGATTGCGGAGCTTTTAGCTGGAGATTGGGAGGCAAAATTTTACGATATGCTTGAGAAAGAGATATACAAGCTGTTGAAAAAAGTTTGGGAATATAATAGACTGAAGCCAAAGGAGGTTCGTTGCAAGGTCAAGGGCGGAATAGACAGCTTGGAAGAGGACTTGGAAGAAGATGTAAATATCCTCATAACCTCACCACCCTATCTCCAAGCCCAGGAATATATACGCTCAACTAAGCTTGAACTATTTTGGTTGGGTTACAGGGAAGAAGACATAAAGGAGTTGAGCAAGAAGGAGATACCTTATAGGGAGGTTGAAAGGATAAAAATCCTCTCGTCCAAATATTACGAGTTTAGAGAGAAAATCTCTGAGCCCCATTTAAGGTCGTTATATGAAAGGTATTTCAACGCTGTTTTGAACAGCCTTAGTAGATTGGGCAAAAAGGTAAAGGATTATATGTGCATTTTCGTTGGTCCAGCCAAGATAAGGACCATCCCCATTCCCATAGATGAGATAATAATAGAGCATTTGAGCGCTTTAGGATGGAGCCACGAGGTAACTTTTATTGATAAAATCGTTGGAAGAGTGATGTTTGAAACGAGGATTAATCCTGCTTCCCAAATGGAGGACAGTAGGATAAAAACAGAACATCTCGTCATAATGAAAAGGGGTTAAAGCGATGAAGAAAATCACGAAGAGAGATTTACAAAGCCCAAATAGGTTTAAGGAAATACTTTTGGATAAATTGGTTGAATGGAAGGAGAAAATCAAAAAAGAAGGGGGTATAGAGTTTGAGGTTGAAGAGGTAGGTGAGTTATTGCTCTCAGCTTGCAGGAGCAATGATTTTAATGTCCTAATCTCTAAAGCGAATAAGATTTTTTTAAACGAAGAAAGAGCTTGGGAATGGTTTTCCAATAAGATAATTCCTAACACAGTAGTGGTGAGGTTGGATGACGAGGATGTTTTAAGGCTTCTAATTTTTTCGTTGGAGATGACATACCAAATGTTCTCTGGTGGGACAAGGGCTACGGTAAGTGCAAAGGGGTTTAGGGAAAGAAGAAGAACATTTGAAGCTATCTTAGTTGACCAATTCACGGGAAAATTCGGCGAAATAATCTTCAAAAAGTTCCTGGAGCAAAATTTCCCATTTCTTAAAGTGGAATTGGACTGGGGGATATCACGCCAAATAGAAAAATATAGAAATGATATCATCAATGCGACGAAAATGGTGAGCATAAAATCATCTCCCGCTTTGGCGGGAATTTGGGCGGAAGCCGATGTAGGTTATGACTACGGCGTTATGGTTAAATGTTGTGTTCCCCAGCCCACTATACT
>JBMFMH010000058.1:5948-8475 GCA_049970775.1 bacterium
AAAGGTTAGGGAGACAAGATATATGATAAGCATCAAGGACCTCAAATGGGAGATGGATGATTGGAGGACTTTTATAAACGATGTTGGACTTGTTTAGATTTCCTATTAAGGAGGGATGAAAAATGAGAACGAGAGTGAGTAGAAGTTACATCGTTGCCCTTCTTCCGCTCTTATTCCTTCTCGGACTCTACCTCCTCCATAGAAATGTTCAAGGCGAGGTCTCTAAGGTAATAGATGGCGATACATTCGTCCTAAAAACCGGCGAGCATATAAGACTTATCGGGATAAATGCCCCCGAGCTCCATCACCCTGTTTTAGGCGAGCAGCCTATGGGGAAAGAAGCAAAGGAGCACCTGGAAAAGCTCATAAAAGGTAAGAAGGTGCGCCTTGAGTTTGATGTGCAAACCCACGATAAATATGGCAGACTATTGGCTTATGTTTATGTTGGGAATATATTCGTAAATGCGAAGATGGTTGAGGATGGCTATGCCCAAGTTATGACTGTCCCACCAAATGTCAAGTATCAAGCTCTTTTCCTCAAATTGCAGAGGGAAGCAATGGCAAAGGAAAGGGGCTTGTGGCAGCCAAGATATATAGTGGATAAATCAAAGGGAATTTATCATAAACCTGATTGCCCCTTAGTTAAAGAGATAGAAAGTAAGAACAAGGTGGAGATGCCAGCGGAGGAAATAATAAAAAGGGGCTACAAACCTTGTGATGTATGCCTACCTCTCGCCTCTCCTTCGCCCATAGAAAAGGAGAACTATCAATATGTGGGCAACAAGTCCTCAATGAAGTTCCACAAATTGAATTGTCCCTGGGCGAAGAGGATAAGCGAGCAAAACAGGGTATATTTTAAAACAAGGGATGAAGCCATCAAGCAAGGCTTCACCCCTTGTAAAGTTTGTAATCCCTGAGCTATCTTAATCCTTCAGATAAGCTGGGATATCGGTTCGGAACGGAACAGCGGGCAAACCCTCCTTATTATAAAGGTTGCATTCCGGATTATCAGCCCAGCCGTAGCGAACTGCTACCGGCTTTGCAACCTTTTCGCTCCAAACCACTACCGTATTCCCCTCTATCTTCGCGTTTGCCCAAACGAATTTCTTATCCTCTCCCGCTATGGCAAATCCCAGAAGCCTATCTCCCTTACATACCAATCCGCTTCCCGTATGTTTGAAAAACAAGCGAACCTTATTGCCCTCTATTTCCATTCTCTCAAACATCGGTCCGGAATACTCTATCTTTTGTCCATAGGCTATGGCAAGAGCTGCTAAAGCGAGACGCTTGCCTACATCCTGTTTGTCTTTAGGATGAATATCGTTCGCATCCCCGATGTCAATCGCAACAGCCATTCCCGTGTTGGGTAGTTTCAAAGCATAAGCCTGTGCCTCCCTAAGCTCAGCCCAGGCACTTTCCGTTGGTTCCGAGTGGCGCTGCATAAAGTTTGCGAGTTGGACGAAAAGGAAGGGAAAATCCCCTATCCCCCACGCCTTCCGCCAATCCTTGACCATCTCGGGGAACAGCACGCTATACTCCTCAGCTCGTCCCACATTTGATTCGCCTTGATACCATATCGCTCCCCTGATTGGGAAACGGGTAAATGGGGCAATCATCGCATTGTAGAGATTAGCTGGACGCCAAAATTCAGCCCAAGCGGGGTCCAAACCGAAGGGCGCCTTAGGGTGAGGTGGTTCAGGCTTGCCCTCCTTTCTCGCTTTCTCAGCCTCCTTCTGCCATTTTCTTACCTCCTGGTCATATTTTCTCCATAGCTCCAAGAGAGGTTTCAATTTTGGCAAGCTGTTAAGCGTCTTGTAGCTTGTCCACGCTTCAGCGGGAGTGCCACCAACTGAGGAGTGGATTATCCCTATAGGGATGTTGAGCTTCTTGTAAAGTTCTCTGGCGAAGAAATAAGCGACAGCGGAGAAATCCTTCACCGCCTGAGGGGAACAAACTTGCCACTTACATTCAATGTCCCATTGAATTTTAGGAGAAAACTTCGGCGGCACCTGAAGCAAGCGAATCAGGGGGTAGTTTGCCTCTGCTATCTCTTTCTCCGCATTTAAGGAAGCGGAGACAGGCCATCCCATATTGGATTGCCCCGAGGCGATCCAAACCTCACCTATATAAACATCCTTCAAGGTGATTTTTTCGCTTCCTGTTGTTATCTCCAGCTCATATGGACCACCTTCTTTCATAGCGGGTAAGCTGACTTCCCAATGCCCGTTCGCCCCTGCTTTCTTCTCTGCTTTATGATTCGCAAGCTTAACTTTTACAGTAGTCCCCGGTGGAGCGATTCCCCATACCCTGATTTTCTCCCCCCTTTGAAGAACCATATGGTCGGAGAAGAAGGAAGGCAATTTTAATTGTGCTTCTGAAAGGCAAGCAAAGGCAAAAAGAACACCGAAGAACACGATAGATAACCTGAAATCAATCATCTCACATAACCTCCTTTTTTAATTTGTTTTATATGTCTTAATAATATCGTTCTCTTTGTCAATAGGAAATTCTGGTAGTGGTTCAATAC
>JBMFMH010000058.1:8575-11630 GCA_049970775.1 bacterium
GAACTGTTCCACAAAGCAGTGGAAATTAAGATGTCTTACCGGTAGAATTCATAAAAGTATGGACATTGAGAGAAGGAATTTTTGGACTCTGCTATTCGTTTCTTCTTTTTTTGGCGTAGCCATAGGGCTTTACGACTTCGCCCTCCCCTACTATATGAAGAGCAAGGGTATTTCCTATCAAGGGATGGGGTTCGTCTTCGCTATCTCCTTCTTCTTCATCTTTTTTGTCCAAGTTTATTCAGCCCATATCTCAGACCTTTCCGGACGCAAACCCTTCTACTCACTTGCACTATTCTTTTCCTCCATTTTCAATTTCCTCACTCCCTATGCCACGAAGCTTTTCCTTCTCACCCTCCTAAAAACCCTGCGAGAAACCGCAGCCGCTATACAGGATACAATAAATTCCGTCGTTTTGTATGAAAGTATCTCAAGGAGCAGATATCTTTACCTCATAAGCAGAACAACAGGATTGAATTTCTTCTTTCAAGGCTTAGGCGTCTTCGCTTCTGGTATTCTAATGGTTAAAAATTACAACCTTCCCTTCCTCATCGCATCTTTGATTATTTTCCTCGCTTTCCTTATTTTCCAGGTCAGCTTCATTGAGGTTAAAAAGGAAGAAGAGACAATCATTCCTTTTAATGGAGAGAGAAAAGGTATATTGAATAAAGGACTTTGGCTACTGACCATCTCGGGCTTCATCTCCAACCTCGGTGTTGCCCTAAGTCATACCCAAATGATGCCTTTATTTTTCAGCGTGAAATACAATGTAAGCGAAGCGTGGGTTGCTGTTCTTCTTGCCCTTCATCGCATCTCCCTTGGCTTCCCGATGATATTTGCCGGCAATTTCCTCAAGGGAAAATGGCTTATAGGAAAGAATTTAAAATGGCTCTACATCATCTTTCTCACCTTGCAGAACATCGCCATAAGCGCCACCGCATTTATGCCAACATTTTTCTGGGCGGCAGGGGTCTGGCTGATTCACGACTTGATTGGGGCAAGCGTTTGGGCACCAGTGCGCAGCACATTAATACAGCTCTTCTCCCGAGATGAGACAAGAGCCTTCCAGGTAGCAACGGTTGGTGCTCTAAGCAATATAGGCTGGATGCTGGGTCCGATAATCGCTGGCTATTTGGCTAACATAGATATATCTCTTCCCTTTTCAATGAGCGGAGCCATTTCATTCTTCGCCATTTTCCCCATTATGCTGTTGAGGATATAAGCCCACCTAATTTTTGACTTTACGCACGATTACCTCCTTGACGCAGATATCCCCGGGAGAAGCATCCACGCTTATATCAAAATTCCAGCCCCAACAATTGGCGAAGTTTGCGTCCTTGATTTTGAAAGTATGTTGATGCCAGCCGGGTTCGGGAGGAATCGTCCACCAATCGTTTACATAACGATAACCATCCTTTGATTCATATCTCAAGTTACAACCCGTTCCCGCAGGTTGATTAGCATCCAATCTACGAGCAATTACCGTTATCTCTAACTCGCTATCGCCAAGCGAGGCGAAACTATCATCAACATCAAAGTCTATGTAATAAACTTTATTTGCCCGGTCCGTCCGACGAGCATAATCCCCATCCACTTGGATAATGTTTTTCCCGTTTTGCTTATCAATAAGATATAAGCCCTCCTCCACATCGTTGCCTTTTTCATCCATCCTCCAGATAACCTCGCTTGCCTTGCTGTAATCCTTTAACCAAGGGAAAATCTTTCCTTTGTTCTCCATCGCCTTTGTTATCCATTTGTTCGGTAAATTTGTTAAAAAGATAGGAGTTGTGGACAGTTGGAGCTCCCTCTTTTCGTTAATAGGGAGAGGCTTCCCCGTGAGGTCAAGTGCCCGAACCCCCTTGGGGAGGGAAATCTTATAGCCATCTCTTATCGCCCAACTTATCAACACCGCTCCCTTTTCCCCTTGGAATAAAAAGCTATGACTGTGCTTGCTCAATTGAAACCAGCCAATATATTTCGGTTGAGGACCGAGAAGATTTGTGAGGGTTTGCAGAGCATAAAAAGAGGGACGCTTCTCCCAATTCCATCCAATTATTCCAAAGCTACCTCCTTTCCCATACGAGGGACCTCTTCCCTCAAACCAGAAGACCTTTTCAATTTCTTGAACGAGACAAAGGACATAAGCTTTAACCAACGCCTCCGCCTGTCTCAACTGGGAAGATGGTTCATCATTTGCTGGCTGCCCTATCTCGCTAACCCACAGTTGTATATCATCTTTTTGTTTTGTCCTCCGCAAAAGCTTGCGAAAGTTCTCCCCCATCCTAAGAAAGGCTTCCTCTCGCCCCTTCATAACCGCATCTAAGAGGGCGTATGGATGAACACAGACGAAGTCAAAATGTCCGCTAGCCCCAAGCTCTATGACTTTCTCAAGGGAGCTCAAGTCAAATTCGTTCCAATTCAAACCTATTTTGCAGTTAGGATCTACCTCCTTCGCCACCTCGTAAGCGTTTATTACTAATTCAGCGTAATCCTTTGGCGTTCCGTTCTCGCTGAACGCGGCGAACTCGTTGTAAACCTCCCAATACTTAACATCGTCCTTATATCTTTTTACCACTTCCCTTACATAATCTCTCCAATATTTAATATCCTTAATGGGGAAGGCACGGGTGGAAGGGGGTTTTGCCGAGACCCAGGGGGCAAGATAGAGGAAGATGCCGAGGATTTGGAGGTTATTATCCTTTGCTGATTTGATAATGGAATCGGAAAGCGAGAAATTCCATTCGTTTTCTCTCGGTTGAATGTGAGCCCATTCGGGGAAGATGCGAACCCATTTTACCCCAGCTTCTTTCAAAAGAGGAAAGAGCTGGTTATAATAGCCAAGGGTTTCCGCCCCGGTTGCGATTCCGAAGAAACCCTGTTCCTTTTGCCCGAAAGCGGAAAGCAAGAACCCAACAATCAAAGTAAACATAAATATAAAACCTTTTCTTGTCTTTACTTCCAACATCTATCTTAACACCTCCTTTTTAGTTGATAAACTAAAGATAGACTTTGTTGAATAAAGAGCTTTGTTGCTGGTATGGGGAAAAAATAGATTTAA
>JBMFMH010000059.1:0-11609 GCA_049970775.1 bacterium
CCTGGCATCATCCCGGGCATCATTCCTGGCATTCCACTTCCTCCCATAGGACCTTTCCCCATCATTCCGGGCATTCCGGGCATACTTCCTGCAGGCATATTCCCGCCTGTAGCTTGGGCGCCTGCGGGAGCTACAGCGGTAGCGGGTGGCTTCGGGGAAAGCAATACAATAGCTATGGTGGCAACGACGCAGATTATGAAGAAAATTGCCGAGCCCATTAGAAGCTTATCATTTTTCATCTTCTATTCCTCCCTTCTTGGTTTTGGAAAAATTATAATACAAGTATAGGTGTTGTCAATACCCTTTTTGAGTAGATGGCTTCGCTATCGCTCGCAATAACGCAAGATAAGAACATTGTTATCAACCAAAGCCATTGTCAGTGGTTTAATTTTCTTTTAAACTAATCAAAATGAACTTTGATGAAAAAACACTTGAAGAATTGTTGGAAATCGCTAAAGCAGCGAGCGCTAATTCCTACTCTCCCTTTTCCCATTTTCCCGTTGGGGCAGCGATATTAACCGCCAACCACAAGATATACTCGGGCTGTAATGTGGAAAATTCTTCCTTCGGCTTAACGATTTGCGCCGAAAGAGTGGCTATATTTAAGGCTATTTCCGAAGGCGAAAGGGAATTCCTCGCCCTCGCCATATACTCTCCTGTCCTCAGCCCTCCCTGTGGAGCTTGCCTTCAGGTTCTCTCCCAATTCGTGTCAGCCCCAGACGATTTCCTCATCATCTCCTTTGATAAAGAGGGGAAAACGAATAGATGGAGCCTCTCCCAACTCCTGCCATTTCCCTTTACTTTTTAACAATCTTTATATAATCTATCGCTACATTCGCTCCTGCCACATCCGTGGGGTCAAAGCGTATAGATGTTATCTTTCCAAACCAAGCGGGGTGGGAGGTAAGGTCTAGCTCGTAGATGTGAAATTGGTTATCCGCTATAAGATTGAAGCGCTCGCTTGTGAACTCGCTTATCGGGAAAACGCTTGTTGCCCAGAATACTTGACCAATACTTCCTTTGTCTACCTTCATCCTTATGATTATCTTAGCGTAATCTTTTGCATTGAGCATAACGGGTGGGAGGTTTAGCGCTGGGTCATTTGTTGAGGTTTTAAGGATAAGGCAGCCATTCTCCACTTTGAATTCGCTTATACCCATCATAGCTGAGCATCCTTCAGGACCTTCCTCAAAATCCCAGCTATCCCTTTGAGGTGGTGTCTCTGCTTCTAACAGAGGCAAGCCCACATCCTCAGGAACTAAGTCAATGTGCTCCTCCTTCCCTAAGAAGACATTCTTAACCGCATCCAGATAGGAAAAGCCCCATTCCCTGCTCGGTTCTATATACGAACCTTCTCCCCATTCATTCCAAGCCTCAATTACCACTACCTTCCTTAACCCTTTTCTCTCAACGAATTCCTTAGCCTGGCGGAGGTGTTTCTCAAACAGTGATGGGGTAGAATTGGTTCTCACCAATGTATTTGAGCCGTGCCAGGGTCTCGGGTCCCAGCCGGGGGTTGTCGGCACGATTAAATCGTATCCCTTATTCGCTATTCCTTCCCAAATACGCTCAAATCCCTTAGTCATATCCTCGTATAAAGCCCTTTTATCCTCTGGTCCTGCTCCCGCCCAGGGGTAATTATAACCCGTTATAGCGTCGTATCCCTCTTCTTTCATAACCCTCAAATCCCAATCGGAATCGTGCATACAACCGATGATGAAGAGCCCGTTAAGTCCTTCCTTCTCGCAGAGCTCCCGCATTTTTTTAAATCCTTCCTTTACTCCCTCAATGCCGAGGTCATCTGTAAGTTGCCGAGGGGTGAAGATAAAGAGGGTGGGCTTTCCATCTATGCGGAGGTAATTCGGCAGGCGGAAGTAGTGTTCAATGCAGAATCTCGTTAAATTTAAAAGGTCGGGAATCGAGGAAGTTTTGGGAGGGTTATGATTTGCCCAAAGGAGAGAGAATTTCATCAGCTTGCCATATCGGGATTTAAGGAAGCCGTTGTGGAGGGCATGTTCCAGCATTCTGTTCCCTTGCACCCAATACCAATCAAAGATGAAGAAAGTTATGCCGTGCTCAAGCGCCCATTTTATCTGCCAATCCATAACATAGGGTTCGCCTTCCTTATAAAAGCCAAGCAACGGCTTGCGTCCCCAGTTCTTCACGGGAAGCCATTTTGAGGCGCTATCCCAGCCGGGGAAGTAGTAAACGCCTATTTCCCATTCGCTTTTCTCAACCTTGGGCAGAGGAGGATAGTCGGCTTTAGCGATAGAGGGTAATCTGGTTATCTTCACATCCGATGATATGTTAATCTCGTTCTTACCCATCTCAATCCGAGCCACGACCTTGAATTTTCCTGCTTTCTCCGAGAGGACTTTCCAGCGGATAAACTGGATATCCCCAAAGGAGAGATTTTCTATCTTCATAGAAGAGCTCCCTTCTTCCAAAAGCTTCAAATCCTTTGGTAGTTTCAGTTCTATTCTTATATGCTCAAGGGTTTTACCCTTGTTTTCAATTTGAAGAAGGAGTGGGAAGGGTCTTCCCGCTCGGGCTATGCCATCCACACCGAAATATTTTATCTGAAGCTCCTCCCCTAAAGGCTCCCTGCCAATCTGGGGCTCGTTGAGCTCGGCTTCACCTGAGCAATTTCGCAGAGAAAGCATAAGGGAGGAAACCTCTCCGAACCAGCCTGGGAAAAGATTATAGAAATGAGGGTTTCCATCGGTGATGAGGTCAAAAGCGAAGCTCCGTCTTTCATTCCCCTCTTGATAAACGATTTCCCCATAGCAGGTGGGATTGTTTGATTTGACCTTTAAGCTGAAGGAAATGAGGGGAGTTTTTGCGCCATTGAAAGGAGGAATGGGGAGGGAAATGCTGGCTTCATCCGATGTTATGCGAAAAGCGATTGATTTCTCCGAGGCTCTTCTTATCTCCATACCGCCGTAAACGAGCCATTGTCCCTTTTCCAAAGGTTGTATTTCCTTTATCTTTATGTATTCAATCTGAAATTGCGCTCCATCGGGAGGGTCAAGACGCAGGTGGATTATCTTCCCCTCACCACCCCAGAAGGGGAGCAGACGGTAGATGTGGAAGAGGTTATCGCCTTTTACATAGAAATCGTTGACTTTCTGCGGGCGGAAGCCACCATAAGGTTCTTCCAAAGTGCCCGACCAGAAAAGCTGAGCCACGCCATCCCTATCGCTTTTCATCTTCAACTCAATAACTTGGCGGTTGTTTGCTTTAATCTCAAAGAGGGGGCTATAAATCTGGGGGTCGTTTCCGATGCATTTACCGGTTAAATACTTGTTTTCAAGCCTTAAGTTGCCGATGCTTTGATTCGCGCGCCAATCCTTGAGGGAAAGGGATTCAAAGGATAGGAGGGTTATTTCTTCCCCAAGAGCAAAAAGGGATAAGAAGAAAAGGAAGGGGATAATTTTGCCCATTTTTAATCACCTCTCCTCTAAATTATTGGGCTCAATTGGGTGGAGCATATCCAAGATACCGTTCAGGACACGATATCTTCGTCCACATCTTTTACAGATGAGTTCTTCTTTTTCAAAGCGGATATCTGCGAAGCAGATTGGACAGCGGAGAATCTCCAATACTCTCTCGTCTATCTTCACGGAATTAAATATGGTATGAATGGTTAGATATGTCAAGCCCTAAGTTTAAGCAATTGCAAAGAGTTTCAATCAATGTTATGATTGATTGTAAAGAATGAAGAAGCTGGAGAGAGAAGAGGAGATAAGGCTTGTCCAGCGTTGTCTCGCAGGTGAAAAGGAAGCTTTAGAGGAGTTCGTGAGCCTTTTCCAAAAACCGCTTTTTAACCTTGCTTATCGTTTATGTGGAAACAGGGACGACGCTGAGGATATAGCGATGGAAGCGCTTGTCCGTGCCCTTGAGAATCTGAGATTTTTCAAGGGGGAGTCGTCCCTGTTTACTTGGCTATACCGCATAACCGTTAACATCTTCTATGACAATGTTAAGAAAAAAAAGGAGCTATCCTACGACCAGATTCGTTCCGACGAGGAGGATGAAGAGGAGAGGGAGATAGATTTTGCCGATGAGGAAACACTGGAAAACGAGGTTGAGAGGAGGAATATCCAGGAGATAGTGCAGAAGGAAATAGGGAAATTGCCTGCTTATTATCGCACAATTATCGTTCTTTACGACATAGAGGGATTCAGTTACGAGGAGATTGGGGAGATGCTGCAGATGCCCTTAGGGACAATTAAATCTCGGCTGAATAGAGCCCGCCAACTTTTAAAGCGAAGATTGGAGAAATATCGGGAACTTTTTGAGGGATAAAAATGTCTAAAAGGATAGAGATGAAATGCGAGAGAATTAAGGAGTTGTTATCGGATTACATCAACGGCGACCTCAGCGAAGGTATGAGGGCGCTCGTTGATAATCATTTGGAGAGCTGTCCTGCTTGTCGTTTGGAGCTGAAAAAGCTGGAGAGGATGCGTTTTCTTCTCCGTTCCTTTCAGCCCGTAGAGCCACCTCTCGGCTTTGCTCAGAAAGTCTTAGCGAGCTATTACTCCCGAAGAAAAAAGGCTTCCTTGCTACGGAGCTTCTTCCTCGGCGGGCTACAGCCTAAGAGGGCGCTCGCTTACGCTGGACTTTCCCTTCTCCTCGTTATCAGCATTGCCCTCCTTTCCCTTCTTCCCTGGTGGACGAGGGCAAAGCAAAGCTTTCTTTCTCCTCGAATCACCCTTAAACGAGCTCCCTCAATAATCTCGGCAAGGGGAATTGGCAAGATACTCATCCTTCCCCAAAATCCTTATCCCAATCCTCAGGGCATTCTGAGAGTTGAGATAATGATTTATCCACCCTATATTAAGGAAAATGTTTGGCTGAGCATTCGCCTTTCCCCTGGACTTACCTTGATGAATGGGAATCCCTTCCTGCCAAGCGAAAGGGAGATATACATAGGTAAGATTGATAATCCCGTTGCTTTTTGGACAGATGTGAAGGTTATAAGCGAGGGAGTGCAATGGATAAAGGTCGCTTGCGTGAGCGACAACATAAAATGGGCGGAAGGTTTCCTTTTCCTACCTCCATCTGGTCCACCCCTTCACTATCTCTCTATCTCCCAAAGCGATATAGATGCGATTCAGCTCCTTGCTATGCTTGTGGAAAAATGCAAGAGACCCGTTGCTTTGCCTTTCCCCATCTCGGCTAAGCTCAATTTCTCCTATCAAGGGGAAGGAGAGGAGGCTATACATCATTTCGCTTCCCTTCTTGGGTTAACCGCTATAAAATACAATAGCGGTTATATTTTAGAATTGCCCTAAGAAGGGAGGAATTTAGATGAAGAAGGTATCCCTCCTGCTCCTTTTGAGCGGATTGGTTTTCTCCCAGGTTTCAATCAAGCAGGTAAATTACAAGGGGTGGTATCATAGCATCCAGCTGGAAAGGGGAGATACTAAGCTTGTGATTGTTCCCGGTGTGGGAGGTAGGATAATGGAGTTTTCCATAGAAGGGAAGAATCCCATTTGGCAAAATCCCCTTGAGTATGGCAAAGTTTACCCCATAACTAATGTTTGGCATAATTACGGTGGCTACAAAACTTGGAACGCTCCCCAAGCTTTGTGGGGTTGGCCTCCCGACCCTTTCTTGGATTACGGTAAGGCAAATGTGGAGCTTTTAGAGGATGGAGTGAGGATTTACGGCGCTCCATCCCTCAATGCGGGAATTATGTTCATCAAGGAAATAACGCTACCGGAAAGGGGGAAGGCGAGAATTGTGGAGAGGATGAGGAACATCTCGGGAAGGGAGGTGAGATGGAGCATTTGGGATGTTACGCAGGTGGAAACTCCTTGCTTCGTTGTTTTCCCCTCTGAGAGAAACTCAAAGTTCCCTGAAGGGCTTTATTTCTTTGACGAGCGCTCAAGGAAAAGCAAGCAGTGGAAGATAAAGGATGGGCTGGTGATAGTTCATTACGAGGGGGAGGTAGGAAAGATAGGCTTGGATTCAAAAGCGGGTTGGATGCTTTTCTTGAAGGATAGCCTTGCCTATATCAAGCGTTTTCCCGTTATCACGGGACAGGATTATCCCGACGAGGGATGTTCCGTGGAAGTATATACTAATTCAAAGGATTTGCCCTACTTGGAAATGGAGGTCTTGAGTCCCCTTGTCACTTTAAAGCCTGGGGAGGAGTATTCCACTTGGGAGGAATGGTATGTGAAGATATTGTCTCGTCCCGTTAGGGAGGAAGGCGATATCCCATCGGCGATAAGGGAGCTCGTGCTTGCGGGAATGCTCCCCTGGGATGCCTTAAAATTCGTTCATTAAGCGATTAGTTATTTGAAGAAGGTTCCCACAAGGGAACAGCGTAAATATTCCCCATCATATCGGCGATGAAAAGCTTTTCTTTCAAGATAGTGGGAGTGGAAACGCAACAGCTATCGGTGGATAGAACCTTTTTATTCATAATTTTTCCGTCATTTATGTCCACGGAGTAGAGGATATCATTGAAGGAAACGAGATAGAGCCTGTTTTTCTCTATAATGGGGCGAGAATTAAAGCAAGGGCTGGATAAATTCGTGGACCAAAGGATTTTCCCCTCAGTTGATACGCAGATAAGCTTACCCTCCATTGAAGCGATGAACAGCTTGTCATCTTTCACAACAGGTGTTGAATAGCCGAAGTTTCCCCCAATTTGCCAAATAGTGTTTCCTTTTTCATCTAAAGCTAATAATCCTCCTCTCCTCGTGGAGGAGTCGTATGGCTGGGTTATGATTAGCAAGTTGTTCCAAAAGATTGGGGAAGAGGTAGCGGGTGAAAAGTAGCGTGAGCGAGCGGTTTCTCTTTGCCATATGACATCGCCACTTTCTATGTTTATCGCATACAATTTCTTATCCCAAGCTCCCACATACAAAATATTCCCCCTTACCAGAGGGCGAGCCTCAAGAGTGCCATCTAACTCCCTTTGCCAGAGGATTTCCCCTCGTTCGTTTAGCGCGAAAATACGGCGGTAGGCGGGAACGAAAACTTTGCCCTTTTCCACGAGAAGATGCCCTGTGATAGGTTGAGGAAGATTGGTTTCCCATAGAAGTTTTCCCGTTAGGCAATCATAACAACGGATGTAGCCATTGAGGAAAGGAACGAAAAGTTTACCATCATCAATTGCGGGGGAACTGATGATTGGCGAATCGCATTTTATTCTCCAGATTTCATCCTGACCTTCCCCTTTTATAGCGACCACTTCACCATCCCAGTCGCAGGCGAAAATTAGGTCGTTATAGGAGAGCAAATCTGCTTGAACCGAGCTTGATAACTTTTTGATAGGGGGAAATTTATTGTTTTTGGGATTTTCATCAACTTGGGTAAAAATTCTTCTTAGAGGAAATCTGGTTTTGTTATTTTCTTTTTCCTTGCCCGCCAAGTCAATTGTGGAGATTTCAATTTCGTTATTCTCAATTTTTATCAGGCGAAAATTCGTATTCTCATCCATCAATCCTTTCGTCATTAGAAAATTTATCCCCTCCCTTTGCCAAGTCAGGTTTGAATGACCGTGCCCCGTTAGGAAGAGGACGACATTATAGGGTCTCAAAATTTCAAAGAGAGCCTCCTCACCGATGAGGAAATTCCTTGAAGGCAAAGGCGGATGATGAGAGAAGATGATTATTGGCTGTTGAGGAGGGATTTTGGAAAGCGTTTCCCTCAACCACTTAAGCTGTGTGGGGTCAATTAATCCGTATTGGCTGAATGGAAAGGAAGAATCCAAGGCGATGAACAAGATGCCCTCCTTGGTGAAAACATAATTTCTTTTGTAATTTGCTAAATACCTTTCCCCTATCAACCATCCTGCACCATTCCAGCGGACATCGTGATTACCAAGGGTATGGTAGATGGGAATGTTAAGGCTGGATATAAGCCGAGAATAAGCTTGGAATTCCTCCTCGCTACCGAACTCGGTTATATCTCCCGTGTGGACTATGAAATCCGGTCTTTGGGGGAAATTCTGCATCAGCTGAACGAAAGCGGCGAGATTTTTGTTTCCGCTCGCCGTTCCTATGTGGGTATCAGTTATGTGAATGAACTGAAGGGCGAGCAGTTGATTGAGAAAGAAGAGAAAGAGGAAAAATCTCCTCATAAATTTTTCACCTCATCAGAAGGATGGTTGTGAGAGAAGAAGGTGGTAAAGTGAGGTTTTCAAGCTCTTTGAAATTTAACGCATTACCTCTGCTCTCATCCAATTTGGATGAGTAAAGTTTTTCAATAGGGAAGCCAAGATTGACCTCTACTTTTTTCTCTTCCCTCTCAGGTTGCCAAAGGCGCAGAACCCATCCTCTTCCAAGCTCCCTTTTCTTAAGGGTGGTTAAAAGGGCGCCCTTTACCTCGCCGAAGGAGTAGCTATTCAAGGATAAAGTCCCCGCTTGCTGGGAAAGGAGAGCGGTTAAAAGGGGATGGGCGAAGCCCCAAGCAAATTTGCTTGCCTCGTAGTTTTCCGCTTTCCCCTTTATGGGAAGTATGGCGTAGCGGAAAACGAAATCACCACCTTGGGATGCCTTGTAATTGGTGTGCCAATGATTATGCATCAGATAGGAAAACAAGGTGCTTTTGTCAAGCTTCAGCTTGTTCAGCCAGAACTCGTGAATCGGCTTGCCCAGGGATATGAGGGGAGCATCCAAACTGCAAAAGAGAAGGGATGAATCCCCATCATTAAAGGCAATCCATTTGTGAAGCGTGAACCAGTTTTTACAGGCTTGAGGAAATTGCTCTTTATCAGGTTCAATCACGCAAGCGGGATATTCAATTCGAACCTTCGGCTTATCCAAGGAAAAAGGGAAGGAGAGGAGGACGGATTCCTTATCAAGCGTTTCCTCTTTTTTAATTTCCACTATTAAGTCCATTCTCTTTAAGTCCTTGTAAAGCCTCAAACGGAGGAGAAAGCGAGGTGTTTTATAAGCTGAAGAAGAGAAGCAGATGTCGCAGAAAATTGGTCCTAAGTTCTCAATCCACGCATTTCCTTTTTCTAAGGAATGAAGAACCTGCTTACCCTCAGGACCCGATAGATAGAGATAATCGGACAATCTTTTTTCTTTTTCCAGCAAATCCCTTTTGAGCTCTTTATCATAAATGGAGTAAATCCCTTTCTCATCAAATCGGACAAGGTAGTAGGGCGTTTCAAGGCTATCACTTGTGCTTTTGAAAGGAACCTGGTAATTAGAAGGTTTGCTTCTCACCAATTTGATTTTCTTGTAGCCAAGAGCAGGGACATCCTTGATGAAGAAGACGATTTCGCTTCCATCCCTTTGCCAAGGGATTTCCCTGTTGCCATCATATAGCGTGAAATCCTCGTAGGGTATGACTAGCCTGGCTATATCGGAGCGAGGATACGATAGCGGGTTGAAGATGAGAACGGAGTCGCCGTCGCTGGAAACAAGCGAAGCGAGATGTTTGAACGCATCTTCCCTCAATTCCTTTGCCTCTTCATAAGCTTTATGGGCGAAGGAAGCCTTTATCTCCCACTGTTTAAGGGTTGTTTCCGCATTCGGCTCGGAAACGCTACACCAAGCCCCCCAAGTATGTTCATCGAAGAGCAGGATATTTCGCCATAGCTCTTTAAATTTATCCTTGGGATAAATCACCTTTGGGTTGTTGATTGAGGCAAGTGAGTAAATCGTCTCAGCCTCCGTTGCCCAATCCTTCGCCTGTCTGTTCATAGCGAGCTCCTTCGCCGTGGATACCGCCCCATCTTCCCAATAAGCTCCTGCATCTAATCTATAAGTGGGAATCTTGCCTTTATATTTCTCCTCGAGATATTTGAAAAAATCGCTATTTGTGGAAACGATTATCTTTGGGTAAGCGTATTTAGCGTTCCATTCCTCAACGAGGTTGAGGAAGCGTGGGTCTATGAGTTCGTTGTCGTAAAATGCGCCGTAAAGGAGGTAAGCATCATAGGGATAGTTATTTTCTTCCAAGCCGGCTAAGAGGGAGGAAATCTTGTTGCGAAGCTCATCAAGTGAATCCAGTAAACCGATGTTTCTTGCCCAGCCGTATCCGGGGGAAGGGAAGAATAAAACCTTTCCGCCATCGGGACCTTCCCAATAGAAGGGGAAAGAAGGGTAGGGGAAGCGAGCTCTGTCAGTGTTTATTCCTTCCGCAAAGTATTTTATCCCATACGCGTTGAGGATACTGGGGAGGGCAAAGATGGCGGAAGGGACATCCGTTAGGAGGGCGGATTCCAAGGGGAAATGGTAAATATTGGAGAGCTGCTTGCTTAAGAGGCAGAGGCGGGCGAGGGATTCGGGGCTACACAATCCAGTTAGCATATTCGCGTAGAGGGCTTGAAGGGATAGATTACCCCTCTGGAGGAGTTCAAGCAATTGCTTCGTTAGCTCGGGTTCCTCTTGAAGAAAATTCTCCATCTGCCAGGCAACTTCCAGATTCCATTTGAAATTTGGATTTCTTTTCGCTTCCTCAATGGCGATTTTCAGGTTCTCAATATGTCGTTGAACGACATTCGTTTGAATATCCGTGTATCCGATATCTGTATGGACGCTGGGAGCGAGGAAAAGGAGCCATTTTCTATGTCCTTTTATTTCAATGGAGCTTTCATTCCCTCCCACTTTTGCTTTCACCTTTCCTACAAACCCATCAGGTATGGGAATCTCAAAAAAGTTATTCCCTTGAACCACTTTAAGAGGAATTTCTTGCTTAAGCGAACCTTTTTCCAAAGTTAAGATGACATTTCCCCCACTCCCTGTATTTGCCAGCCAGATTTGCAATAGCTGTTCGACTGTGTCTTTGTCCCTGATAAAGAAGGGTGTTTCTCTAACCTTTATTTCTTTTATCTCAGGCTTATCCAATTTCAACGCCTCCTCCAAAAGGATTGCATCATAGAGAAGCCAGCTTCCCCTGATATTTTCAATCCTTATTTCGTTGTTTCCTATGCGGAAATCCTCTGGAAGGAGAGGGAATGAGATAACCCATTTCTCTCCTTTTGATGGGTCGGTAAGGGAGGCATCTCCACTGCCGGGAGGAAGTTGACTGCGGGAGATTTCTTTGTCGTTTAAGTATATTGATATGAGAGGCGGACTGGAATAGTGGGTATTGACGAGATAAAGAGTGAGGAGGATAGAAGGTTGAGGGATGTGGTCGAGGTGAAAGGAAATGCGGAATGAGTGGGCTCTTGCTCCTGCCCAGATGTCAGCTGGTCCCGGATGGATGTAGGGAAAATCCTTAGCCTCGTTGCTTGTGCCGACGATGAAATGGACATCGTTTGGGAATAGAGAAGGATAAGCGGAATAATTTCCCGCAATGGCGAACTCCCGATAGGAGGAATCGGGTTTTCCTATGCGAAAGATTGGAAAGGGGAAGAGGTGAGGCAAGGCGAGAAGGAAAAGGGAAAGGCGAAGGAACCTCATAGCGAATATGATGATAGCCTATTAGGGACGCAATGGCAAGTGGAAGATAATCATAAACGAGAGTTTGAATTTTTGGGGAAAAAAGTTTGAGTAGGATTTCGCCGTAAATAAAATCAAACTAATCATAAAAATGTTGAGCTAAAATTGATTATGGGATATAATTTGACCAAGTAAACGCTACAAACATATTTACAAAAAGTATTGACGGGATTTATAATGGTAGTAAAATGT
>JBMFMH010000060.1:0-11555 GCA_049970775.1 bacterium
AAATCCCTCCTTCAAGTTTTTTTAAACCCACCCAAAGAAGGGATAGGTTTTTGCATTCTGAAAGTTGCATAGGGAAGGATTGTAGCCTTGACATCAAGTCCTCGACCGATTAGTACCAGTCGGCTGAAGCGGTTACCCGCCTTACACCTCTGGCCTATCAAGCGGCTGTTCTTGCCGCGGTCTTACCTGGTTGACCCAGTGGGAGACCTTATCTTGGAGGGGGCTTCCCGCTTAGATGCCTTCAGCGGTTATCCCTTCCGGACATAGCTACCCAGCGTTTGCCCCTGGCGGGACAACTGGTACACCATT
Organism: bacterium; assembly: GCA_049970775.1. Taxonomy (GTDB): domain Bacteria; phylum Armatimonadota; class JACIXR01; order JACIXR01; family JACIXR01; genus JACIXR01. The sequence continues at coordinate 310 of JBMFMH010000060.1, forward strand.
GGTCCGTCCCTCCCGGTCCTCTCGTACTAGGGAGGGCACTCCTCAAGTCTCCTGCGCCTGCGGAGGATAGGGACCGACCTGTCTCACGACGGTCTGAACCCAGCTCACGTACCGCTTTGATGGGCGAACAGCCCAACCCTTGGGACCTTCTTCAGCCCCAGGATGCGATGAGCCGACATCGAGGTGCCAATCCTCCCCGTCGATGTGGACTCTTGGGGGAGATCAGCCTGTTATCCCCGGGGTAGCTTTTATCTGATGAGCCCTGGCGCTTCCACGCGCCACCAGGGGATCACTAGGCCCGGCTTTCGCCTCTGCTCGGCTTATAAGCCTCGCAGTCAGGCCCCCTTATGCCCTTATACTCTACGCACGATTTCCGACCGTGCTGAGGGGACCTTTGGACGCCTCCGTTACCTTTTAGGAGGCAACCGCCCCAGTCAAACTGCCCACCAAGCGCTGTCCCGTTGCCGGATAGGCCTCGGTTAGGATTTCGGGATACTAAGGGTGGTATTCCACTGGCGCCCGAAGGCTCCCACCTATTCTCTACATAGTATCTCAAAATCCAACGCCAGGCTGCAGTAAAGCTCCACGGGGTCTTTCCGTCCCACCGCAGGTAATCCGCGTCTTCACGGATTTCACAATTTCGCCGGGTCCCTCGCCGAGACAGTGCCCAGGTGATTACGCCTTTCATGCGGGCCGGAACTTACCCGGCAAGGAATTTCGCTACCATAGGACCGTTAGGGTTACGGCCGCCGTTTACCAGGGCTTAAGGTAGAAGCCTCGGAGGGCAAAAGCCCTCCTAACCTCCACCCTTAACCTTCTGGCACTGGGCAGGCGTCAGCCCTCATACATCCCCTTTCGGGTTAAGCGAGGACCTGTGTTTTTGATAAACAGTTCCCTGGGCCTGGTCACTGCGACCCCCAGAAGCAGATGGCGTTTCAGCCATCCACCTCCAAGGGCACCCCTTCTCCCGAAGTTACGGGGCCAATTTGCCGAGTTCCTTAGCGAGGGTTATCCCGCGCGCCTTGGCATCCTCTGCCTGCCTACCTGTGTCGGTTTGGGGTACGGTTTCCCCTGCGACTGGCATAGAGGTTTTTCTTGGAAGGACTTCAGGCTGGTTCGCATTGGGTTTCCCCGCTGCTCCTCACCTGCCAGCAAGTCGCGACTTAAAAGCCGCCGCGGGACGGATTTTCCTATCCCGCCTTGCCTACAGGCGAACACGCAAAACCAACTGCGTGACAGCCCTCCGCCCTTCGTCACCCCTTAGCTCATAACGCCGCAGAGGAAGGGCCGGAATATCAACCGGCTACCCATCACCTACGCCTTTCGGCCTCGGCTTAGGACCGCCTAACCTCAGGTGGACGAGCCTTCCCTGAGAACCCTTAGGCTTTCGGCGGAGGAGATTTCCACTCCTCTTTTCGCTACTCATGCCGGGATTCTCACTTCCCTGCGCTCCAGCCCCGCTTACGCTGAGCCTTCTCAGCACAGGGAACGCTCCCCTACCGAGCTTCCCTATGGGAAGCTCCCGCAGCTTCGGTGCTCGGCTTAAGCCCCGTGAATTTTCGGCGCGGAACGACTTGCTCGGTGAGCTATTACGCACTCTTTAAAGGATGGCTGCTTCTAAGCCAACCTCCCGGCTGTCTTCGCCGTTCCACCTCCTTTTCCACTTAGCCGAGTCTTAGGGACCTTAGCTGGCGGTCTGGGCTGTTTCCCTCTCGCCTACGGAGCTTGTCCCCCGTAGACTCACTCCCACGGTCCGAGTTTCGGCATTCGGAGTTTGGTTGGGTTCAGTAGGCTGGCAAGCCCCTTAGCCCATCCAGTGCTCTACCTCCGAAACTCACCCGTGAGGCTGCACCTAAATGCATTTCGGGGAGAACCAGCTATCTCCGGGCTCGATTGGCATTTCACCCACACTACCCACACCTCATCGGATAGGTTTTCACCCCTAACCCGTTCGGGCCTCCAGAGGGCTTTACCCCTCTTTCACCCTGGGCATGGGTAGATCGCCCGGTTTCGGGTCTGCTTAGTGCCACCCTGGGAGCTTTAGCCCCCATACGCCCTATTCGGACTCGCTTTCGCTACGGCTCCGCGCCTGAAGCGCTTAACCTGAGCGACACCAAGCAACTCCCCGGCTCATTCTGCAAAAGGCACGCAGTCACCCCTGACCCTATAAAGGGTCGTAGGGCTCCTACTGCTTGTAGGCATACGGATTCAGGTTCTATTTCACTCCCCTTTCGGGGTTCTTTTCACCTTTCCCTCACGGTACTATGCGCTATCGGTGGCAAGAAGTATTTAGCCTTGGGAGGTGGTCCTCCCTGCTTCCCCCAGGGTTTCTCGTGTCCCGGGGTACTCAGGCTATCCGTCAGGAAGGGACACTGCTTTTCGCCTACGGGGCTATCACCCTCTCTGGCGTGCCTTTCCAGGACACTTCGGCTAAGCAGGTCCTTTGTAACTTCCCCCTGCTCCTGTGGAAGCAGGAAGACGGATGCCTACAACCCCCAGCGAGCAACGGCCACAGCCTTCTGCACCCGCTGGGTTTGGGCTCTTCCCCTTTCGCTCGCCGCTACTCGGGGAATCGCTGTTGCTTTCTTTTCCTCGGGCTACTAAGATGTTTCAGTTCGCCCGGTTCCCCCCGCCCTTTTAAAGGGCGGTGACGCAGGTTTTCCTGCGCCGGGTTTCCCCATTCGGAGACCTCCGGATCATCGGTTGCTCGCACCTCCCCGGAGCGTTTCGCCGCCTGCCGCGTCCTTCATCGGCTTCTTGCCCCAAGGCATCCTCCGTATGCCCTTACTAACTTGATGCCAAGGACAATCCTTTCCCTATGCAATTTTCAAAATGCATTTCCTTCTGGTGGAGACGGGCGGATTTGAACCGCCGACCTTCTGCGTGCAAAGCAGACGCTCTCCCAACTGAGCTACGTCCCCTTTGGTGGACCCTCCTGGATTCGAACCAGAGACCTCACCCTTATCAGGGGTGCGCTCTAACCAACTGAGCTAAGGGTCCTTCTATTCATTATATTACCTCAATTTTTCCTTGCTGTCAAGAAACTTTTTTCGCTCACAAAATCTCTTGCAACTATTATATTATAACTCCCCTCGGCAACTTCGTCCACTTATATATTATAACCCTCCCTCTGCAAAAGTCAAAAACTCACCCTTGCATTCCTCACCACTCTATGGTATAATTTTATCAACATAAGAGATGATTGTCTATGCTCAGGCTCCTTTCTGCTATCTTGTTAATCGCTGCCCTTGCCCTCTCCATCCTCGCTTATGAGCGCACCTTAAACTTGGAGAGGAAAATATCCCTCTCCCAGCCAGGCATTACTACGCTACTCTTGAAGAAGGACCTTCAGGACGCCCTTAAGTGGATTGACCAAGGAAATAAAGAGGAAGCGAAAAAATGCATTGAAAGAGCCCTTGATAGAATGAAGGAGGAGAAAAACAAAAACTTTTTAGAGGAAATGCAGAGAAAGATAAACGATATTTGGAAATATATCTATAAAGGTGATAAAAAATGATTACTATCGCTGGTATCAGCACTAAGGATATAATCGCCGGGCTTTTAGTTCTCTTCCTCTTGTTCGGGAAGGTGGGAGGGAAAAGCCTGCTCTCTATAAGCACTGAACAGGAGATTGAGCTCGGAAAAGAGGTATCGGCAGAGGTAGAAAAGCGGTATGGAGTCAACAAAGACCCCAAGTATAACGACCTCGTGCAGGAAATAGGCAAGAGGATAGCGGAAGTTGCCCCTCGCAAGGATGTAAAATATGAGTTTACCGTTCTCAATACCGATGAGGTAAACGCTATGGCCGCTCCCGGTGGTTTCGTATTCGTCAATAAGGGTCTGATAGATTACATAAACTTCGATAAAGATGCCCTCGCCTTCACGATCGGGCACGAGGTTGGGCATATCGTTGCGAGGCACGCTGCTAAGATGATTGAAAGGGAGTTGAAAACGGAGATCGCGATTGCGGTGATTAGCAAGAGCGATAGATGGGCAAGGATGCTTTCCCTTGCAAGGGATATGGTGTTCTTAGGATACGGAAGGGATAATGAGTATGAAGCAGACTATTGGGGTGTGAAACTCGCTTATGAGGCAAAATATGACCCGCAGGGAGCGGTTCGCTTCTTCCAAAAGCTTTTGAAAGATGAGAAAGGAAAACCCTCCAAATTAGCCGTCTTCTTCAGCACCCATCCGCCCACTCAAGAAAGATTGGCAAGGGTAGAAGAGGAAATAAGGGGGTTGAAACAAAATGCCAACCATTAAGGATGTAGCGAAGAAAGCGGGCGTTTCCGTGACCGCCGTCTCATTTGTTATAAACAATGTGCCTGTTCCTTTGAGCGAGAAGACCAAGCAGAGGATTTGGGCAGCGATAAAGGAATTGGGATATTCCCCCAACCGGGCTGCTCAGAGCCTTGCTCGCAGGAGAGCGGAAACGATAGCTATCCTCTTCCTCCAACCTGTATCCAATCTCTTCTCGGATATCCCCTATTCCCAAATCCTCTTCGGAGTCGGCAGCAAAATAGCCTCTACCGGGATGAGGCTCCTTTTAATTCCTCCCCTTGGGATTAGTGGGGAATTCCCTTTGAGAAGAAAGCTACATAGGGGTGAGGCTGATGGAGCGATAGTGGTTGGTCCAATCCGACAGGATGACAAAAGAATAAGGGAATTGGACGAGGGAGATTTACCAATCGTTATAATAGGCAATTTCAAGGAAGCTAAAAGGATAAGCTGCGTTGATATAGATAATTACGCCGTGGGCTACAAAGCGGTTGATTACCTTGCCAAAATCGGGCATAAGTCAATAGCCTTTCTCGGCGGTCCCCTTCATTATAGCTATGGGGAGGAGCGCTTCTCGGGCTATAAACGGGCTTTGGAAGAAAACAACCTTCCCTTTAAAGAGGAAATGGTTTTTATCGGAGAGGCAACCGTGGAGGCAGGCTATGAGGCAACCTTAGAGCTTCTTAAGCGGAGAAGAAGACCAACAGCAATCTTCGCTTCAACCGGTCTTATGGGGGTAGGAGCTTTGCGAGCGATTAGGGAGGCTGGCTTGAACCTTCCCAACGATATATCGCTCATAACCTTGCAGGAATATCCCTCAAGTCTGATGGAAATTGAACCAACTTCAATAGTGCTTCCCTTCTATCGGGTTGGGCTTTACGCTGCGATGGTTCTCTTTAAAGTAATAAACGGAGAGAGAAAACCGCCGATAAGGAAAAGAATTCCAATCCGCCTCAAGGTAGGTTCCACGACGAAACCCCTCTAATTTACGGATAATACCCCCGCAACATCCTCAAGCGATTCATAAAAGGCTTTTATCACCTTATCTAAAATGTCCTCGCTTATAATCAAGGGCGGCTCAAGGCGCATAACTTTTGGATTATTGAGAGCGTAAGCGACGAGCACTCCTCTCTTAAGCAGGAAAGTTATCGTGAGAAGCCCGATGTCCTCGTCGCTGAACTCCACACCCACAAGCAATCCTTTCCCCCTGATATCCCTTATGAGTGTGGGATATTTCTCTTTTGCAGATTTTAGTTCCTTAAGAAGATAATCGCCGAGTTTTTCCGCTCTTTGGGGAAGGTTCTCCTCCTCAATAACATCAAGGGTAGCTAGAGCGGCAGCGCAGGCGAGGGGATTGCCACCAAAGGTTGAGGAATGGATGAGGGGGTTATCTTGAAATATTCGCCATATGTGGGGACGAGCAATCGTGGCACCTATCGGCATCACTCCCCCTCCTAAAGCCTTCGCTAAACACATAATGTCAGGAACCACACCCCATAGCTCACAAGCAAACATCTTCCCACAACGACCCAACCCCGTCTGAACCTCATCTATAATTAGAAGTGCCCCTCTCTCGTCGCAAATCTCCCTCGCTCTGGGGAGAAAATCATCGGGAGGAACATTCACTCCACCCTCACCCTGGATAGGCTCAAGGATAAGGGCAGCGGTGGAATCATCAATCGCTTTCTCCAATGCCTCCGCATCCCCGAAAGGAACCTGCTCGCAATTAGGAAGCAGGGGCTCAAATGGCTTCTTATATATATCCCTTCCCGATACCGAGAGGGAGCCAAGGGTCTTTCCGTGGAATGAACCGACGGCTGAGACGAACTTCTTTCTGCCGGTAAACATCCGGGCGAACTTCAAGGAAGCCTCAACCGCTTCCGTTCCGCTATTGGAGAAGAAAACGCATTGCAAATCCCCCGGGGCTATCTCGCTTAATCTTTTCCCCAGCTTTGCTTGAAGGGGATTGAGGAAAACCTTTGAGGAGAGAGGCATTTTTTGAAGCTGTTTTTCCACCGCTTCCACTACTTTCGGATGGCGATGCCCGAGCGAGAAGACGCCATATCCACCTAAACAATCTATATACTCATTGCCTTCGTAATCACGAACAATACATCCTTCTGCTTCCCACTCCACCTTATCGCATCCAGCAAAGCGCAAAAGGTCAGCTAAATAGGGATTTATGTGTTGTTTATATAAAGAAAAAATCTCCTCAAAATTCATCGTTTTACTTCCCTCAAATAATCCCTCACGGAGATAGCGGCGATTGTCCCTTCCCCACAAGCCACGGATATCTGTCTCACCTTCTTTGAACGCACATCTCCCACGGCATAGATTCCTGCCCTAGAGGTTCGCATCTCTTCATCAGTTAGTATATATCCATCTTTGTCAAGTTCCAAAAAACCTTTGAGAAATTGCGTATTGGGTAAAAAGCCCACATATATAAATACCCCATCAACCTTGATTTCCTTTTCCTCCCCACTGTTCCTATCCTTTATGGTGATGGATTCAACAAATTCTTCTCCATTTATCGCTGTAACGATGTGGTTGAGGAAAAATCTCACTCTGGGGTCATCCTTTATTCTCTCCTGGAGGATTTTCTCAGCGGGGATATAGGGAAGAAACTCAACGAAAGTGATGCTGTTCACATATTTAAGCAAGGTTTCCCCTTCCTGCAAGCCAGAATTCCCACAACCTATGACCGCTACATCCTTTCCCTGATAGAAGGGACCATCACAGATGGCGCAATAGGAAACACCTCTACCTGTGAACTTATCCTCTCCCGGCACATTTAATTTCTTAGGAACGCTACCCGAGGCAACTACCACGGTATAACTTTTGAAAGTGGCGAAATCGGTCGTTAACTTGAATATTTTGTCCTCTTGCTCTATCCCTTTAACCTCCGAGAACTCCTTTATATCCGCCCCGAATCTCTCCGCTTGCTCCTTGAACTTCCTCATCAACTCCACACCACCTATCCCTTCGGGGAAACCAGGATAGTTTTCCACCCTCTCGGTCGTTGCTGGCAAGCCTCCGCTCATAGCTTTTTCCAAAACGAGCGTTCTCAATCTCTCCCTTGCGGTATATATTGCGGTTGTGAGACCAGCTGGTCCCGCTCCGATTATCGCTACATCATAAATCTCGTTCTCCATATCTTCATATCACCTCGCTTTTTAGAAATAAATATTATACATCTTTATCCTTTTTGGCTATAAAATAAATAGAGGCGATTTTTATGAGATTAGGAGGACCCGTTTTCGGTAGCTATAGCGAACCTGATGGATGGGTAAGCCTCTTAAAGAAATGCTGTGTGAACATTGCGGGGTCAAGAGGGGAAAAATGGGATGGTCCTTGCGAAAAGGACCTCTCAGATTTCCTGAATATGATAAGTTGTCCATCACGCTACTTCTTCAATGGGGATTTCGCCAAGGAATGCGTGGAAAAACTCGGAGCTTGTCGTCATGCAAAGGATGTCCTACTCTCGGATATTCCCTTGATGTTAGAGCACTTAAATAGAAAAGAATATCTTTCAGCGGGAGAATATTTGAGGGACATCGGAAGGGAGGTAGGCGTTTACTTTTAAACGAGCGTATTATGAGGAGCGGGCTTAGAATTGGGATAACACATAGAAAGATAGATTTAGATGCTGGTAGCTGTATTCGGTTTTTGCAGAGGATGGGCGAGGTAGATGAGGTTGACTTCGGCATTGAGAAGGCAGAAGAATATAAGAACGCAGGGAAAATCCTTTTCGTTGATACCTATCCCTACGAAGTGCCGAAAGATGTGGAAGTGGAAATTTACTCGCAACATCTCCTTGAGAAAATTTTGGACGAGGAACAGCTTAGGACAATGCTGGTCTCTTCCTTTGACCTGCTTACTGCGGAAAAGGGAATAGCTGGATTTGATGAGGAAAGAATGGAAAAATGGGGAGCTTTAGTGAGGCACTCTGATTTTAAAAAAGACATAGGCGAGATGGACATAAAAAGAGCCTTGAGCCATATAAACAGCTTCCTGGAGCTCAGCGATAGGGAAGTCTACGAGCGTTGGTTTGTTCCCCTGATGGACAGTTTCTTGGAGAGAGATAAGGACATAGAGAAGGGGACGAAGATTTTCAATGAAGTTATTCAGGATTACTTATTGAATAATCCCGAGAGCGTAATAAGAGACACCCTGAACAAATGGAGGGAGAAAATAAAACAGCCGGAGAAAATGGACGCTTTGAGGAATATTTTCCATCTCCTTTGCTATTTGGAGGAAAAAGTGGGAAAGGAATGGTTATTGTTGATATTTCAAGCCCGTGAGCGTTCTCAACAAGATTTCTTAAAAACCATCAACTCAAAGGAGCTATTTGAGAGCATAAGGATTGATTTTGGGGGAAAATTCCTTGTAATCTCCCAGGTCACAAGTACCAAAAATTTCCCCTCCGCTTTGAGATATCTAACTAGAACAGGTTCAAGTTTAATTCCCCATTTCGTTGTAGAAAAAACTTTAAGGGAACAAATGCCTTATATAATGATTTTGGTTAATCCTGAGACTTTAAATTTCTTCATATCCTCAGGTATTATTTGGGAGCCCGGGAATTGGAAAGTTATGCAAAAACTCACAAAGGAAACGCAGGAGATATTCTCGGAGCTGGTTAAGGCTATAAGGGCTGAGATATTGATAAGAAAGGAGATAACAATTAACGAGTGGCAGAACGAGGTTCTTTCTGAACGAAGAGGAGAAATGAGATATCTATTCAAGTTATCCAATATCCTGAGCGAGAAAAATCCCACCCTTGCTGATATCGTTAGAAAGGAAGCGATAAGTAGAATGGAGGAAAATATTAAAAAGATGCCACCACCTTGGGTTCTTCTATCACAGCCTTGCGACATCGCCCTGACAAGACCGTTGTTCTTTAACAAAAAGGAATTTTCCCAAATCCTTTGGGGAAGCGCTACACATCCTGCGCCTCCCGCAACCATCTTCGGCAAGACAGGGGAGGAAATAAGGAGGGAACTGGTTGAAATCGCTAAGCTCGCGATCGATAAGGACTACTTCCCTCCCTTCTGCAACCCAAGGAAGTGTTTGGGCTGCCCAATGGAGCTTTGGTACCTAAAGAAATGCCTATTAAAAAGAGGCTCTCCTGCTTGAAGAGGGCATATCGCCTCTTGCTTTTGCTGAATAAACATTTACAATTTATTCGGAGGTGAAATAAGGTGACAGCAACGGTGATAATAATTGTGGTCGTGGCTGTGCTCATCTTCGTTATATGGCCGATAGCGATTTACAACGGCTTAGTTAAGAGAAGAGTTAGGGTTGATAACGCCTGGCGCCAGATAGATGTCCAGCTTAAGAGGAGACACGACCTCATCCCTAACCTCGTTGAATCGGTTAAGGGCTATATGAAATATGAGAGGGAAACACTGGAAAGGGTTATGGAAGCGAGGAGCAGGGCAGTGAGTGCGAGAGGAATAGAGGAAGCAGGTCGCTCGGAAGGAGAGTTGACAAGGATTCTCCGCCAATTATTTGCCCTCGTGGAGAATTATCCCGAATTGAAGGCAAATGAGCAGGTAGCCAAGTTGATGGAAGAGCTTACTCATACTGAGAACAATATCGCCTTCGCCCGTCAGTTCTATAATGATATGGTTATGGAATATAATACAGCCTTGCAAATCTTCCCTAACTCAATCATAGCAAGCCTCTTTAACTTCCAACCGAAGCCCTTCTTCCATATGGAGGTAGAGGAAGAAGCACAACCACCAAGCGTTGATTTGAGGATATAAGCCCTTAAATAAGGGGTATGAGCATCACCTTCTACAGTTTAGCGGAAGCTAATAGGAGGAAAACTTTCTTCCTCATCTTCTTTTTCTTTGTTCTTCTTGCAATCGTTGGTTATCTCGTTGATTGTTTCTATCTTCGTTTTCCACGCCACTTCCCTTTCCCCCTCTTCACCTCAATAGCGGTATTCATAGCAACGATTCAGAGCTTGGTGTCCTATTATCAAGGGGATAACATCATCCTTCGCTCTCTGGGTGCTCGTCCCCTTAATTTGGAAAGCATTAAGGAAACAACCCTCTTGAATGTGGTTGAGGAAATGTCAATAGCTGCAGGAATTCCTCGTCCCAGAGTTTACATAATTGATAGCGATGTTCCGAATGCTTGCGCCGTTGGAAGGGACCCTCAACATGCTTCCATATGCGTCACAAGTTCCCTTTTGGATTTGTTGAATAGGGAGGAGTTACAGGGGGTGATAGGACACGAGGTCGCTCATATAAGAAACAGGGATATATTAACGATGACCATAACAGCTGCTCTTTTAGGGGCGATTATCATACTCTGTGAAATCGGCTGGCGCTTGCAGTATGTTAGAGGATACGAGGATGAGGAAGAAGGTGTAGGGGGAAGGGCGGGATGCCTTTTCTTCATATTGTTTCTCGTTCTCCTCATAGTTGCCCCGATAATCGCCAAGTTGGTTTTTCTTGCTGTATCTCGGAGCAGGGAGTATATAGCGGATGCTCACGGGGCGATGTTCACGAGGAATCCCTTAGGATTGGCTAGTGCGTTGGAGAAGATAGCAAAGGCGCCTGGTGGAAAGTTGGGAAGCGCAGCGACAGCGCACTTATTTATTGCTGACCCTTTGAAGAGGGCGATAGGCGAAAATGAGGGATTTTGGGCAGACCTTTGGAGCACGCATCCGCCGATACAGAAGAGGATAGAGCTTTTAAAGCAGATGGTAGTATAGGATTTTTAGGGGCTCGCCCCTTCGGGGCGAGCCCCCATCAATCAATAAATAGAAGCAGCGCAAGCCCTTATCTTTCCTCCCCTGCTATACTCCCTTATCTGGTTCCATTGATACCACTTCGCATGCCCATCAGCAAATATCAATACCGCTCCTTCCGTATGCCTGCTGTATTTCTTCGCCGCCGCCTCCATATCTACCACCTTCGGTGGGCAACCGCAAGTGAACTCCGGCGAGGAACCTCCCC
>JBMFMH010000061.1:0-11093 GCA_049970775.1 bacterium
TGCCAAAGAGAAAACTCAGAGTTGGAATAATCGGCGTTGGAGGTATCGCTCAAGCCCATATGCAGGGCTATGCTAAATTGAAGGATAAAGTTGACCTCGTAGCCTTCTGCGACACAATCCCCGAGAGGGCGGAGAAGGGGGCAAAGGAATATGGGTCTCGTAATGCTAAAGTCTTCACTGATTATAGAGAAATGTTGGAAATGAAGGATTTGGATGCAGTTGATATCTGCACTCCCAACAAATTCCACGCCCCTCAAGCGATTGATGCCCTAAAAGCGGGAAAGCATGTGTTCTGCGAGAAACCTATGGCTCTGAACACGGAGGAAGCAGAAGCTATGGTAAAAACCGCTAAGGAAACAGGTCTCAAGCTGAGCGTGGGATATCCTTCAAGATTCTCCGATGATTCTCAACTCTTAAAGAGCATTATAGAGAGCGGTGAACTTGGGGAGATATATTACGCTGAGGCGGCAGCTATTCGCAGAAGGGGGGTTCCTACTTGGGGCGTCTTTCTCTCAAAAGAACTGCAAGGAGGCGGTCCCCTCATAGATATCGGAACCCATATCGTTGACTTAACCCTTTGGCTTATGGGAGATTATTCTATGCCTGTTTCTGTTCTTGGCGCCGCCTATAAGAAACTTGCGCCTCTCGGAGGCTATAATATCTGGGGTCCTTGGGACCCTGCAAAGTTTGAAGTTGAGGATTCCGCTTTCGGATTAGTGCGATTGGAAAGCGGCGCTACCCTAATGGTGAAATCCTCTTGGGCTTTAAATCTATCTGAACCCCAACCTTCCATTCTCTGTGGAACAAAAGGTGGAGCGGTCTTCGGTGCTGGACAGTTGAAGATTTTCACCCAGTCTCACGATAGGCTTGTGGACATCTCCCCAGTTCCAACCCACAGCAGCGACAGCCTCATAGATAGGGAAATCGCTAATTGGGTTGATGCCCTTTTGAACGATAAGGAACCTTTGGTGAAAGCCGAGGAGGCAGCGCAAGTTACGAGGATTTTAGACCTAATTTATAAATCCTCTGACCTCGGCAAGGCTATCAATCTTTCATAGGAAGGAGGAAGAAAAATGGTCGGAATCGCAATGTTGAGCTTCGCTCATGTCCACGCTGAGGGCTATGCGAGACAGGTTATGGAACAACCGGATGCCAAAATCGTGGCGATTTGGGATGAAGACGAGGCAAGGGGAAGGGAAATGGCTAAGAAATACAATGTTCCCTTTGAGGCTGACTTGGAGAAGGTGTTGAGAATGCCCGAGGTGGACGCCGTTGTAGTAGATGCCCCTACCTCTATGCATCCGGAGGTAATCATCGCCAGCTGCCAGGCAGGGAAACACATCTTCACGGAAAAGGCTTTAGCTATAACAACGAAGGAAGCGGATGCAATCGTTGAGGCGGTGAAATCCTCGGGAGTGAAGTTTATGATATCCCTCCCCAATAGATGCAGACCGGAAATCCTCTTCGCCAAGAAAGTCATAGAAGAAAAGATAATAGGTGATATAACTTTCGCCAGATTGAGAGTAGCTCATTCCGCTGCCCTTGATTATTGGTGGCAACCAGGAAATTGGTTCAGAGACCCCCAAAGGGCAGGGGGTGGTGCCTTCATAGACCTCGGCTGCCACACATTGGACCTTGCGCTATGGTTTTTCGGCAAACCAAAAAGGGTTAGCGCTATGCTCACTAACTTCTTCGGTAATTACGAGGTTGACGATAATTCCGTGGCTTTAGTTGAGTTCCAAAACAAAGCCCTCTGTGTTCTTGATGTTTCCTGGGTTCATCGCTCGGGTAGCAACCCGATAGAGCTTTATGGCACGGAAGGCTCCCTCGTTATAAATTCCGTTAACCAAAAAATCGCCCTTATCTCAAGGAAACTGGCTCCCTTTGGGATAGACGGTTGGATTACCCCTACAAATCTCCCCCAACCTCTTCCCTCCCCTATGAGGCAGTGGTTAGATGCAATTACAAAGGGTTCCCCAACCTTTATCACTATTGAGGATGGTCGCAATTTAACGGAGCTTATAGAAGCAAGCACGATTTCATCTAATGAAGGGAGGGTTGTTGAATTTCCTCTAAAGTATTAAAGCTATGTCTTACTCTAATCTTATCATTATCAAGCTTGCTTGCCCTGAGCGAAGAGGATGGGTTAATAGCTTATTGGAGCTTTGACGAGGGAGAGGGGACGATAGCCCACGATTACTCGGGTAACGCAAACGATGCCACTGTGGTCCGAGCGAAATGGGTTGATGGAGTATGTGGCAAAGCTTTGGCTCTTGAGAAAGGGAGCGATGTCCTATGCGGAGGTGGATTAGAGCTCTGCTTCGTTTTTCCCGGCGATTATACCATAGAGGTCTGGGTAAGGCATAAAAGTAAAACGCCCCAAATATATGTGGGGAAATGGACAGGTTCAGGGGTAAGCTCCGGTTGGTGGCTTGGCTATTACGAAGGAAGCGTGCAATTCGGCGATTACTACGATGGTGGGCAAGTAAGAATAAAAGGACCAGATATAGCGGATGGGCAATGGCATTATGTAGTAGGTATGAGGAAAGGGCGGAAAATCTATCTATATGTAGATGGAGGTGAGGTAGCGGAGGGGAGAACACCGGGCAAGGTAGCAGGTGATAATCTCGCCCCTTTGCGGATAGGTGGATTTGGCACTCGTTACAAACTCTGGGCATTTGAGGGCGAGATTGACGAGGTGCGCATCTACGAGAGAGCGTTGAGCAAGGAGGAGATATGGAATCGCTACAACCTCATAAAAATGGGGAAGAAGTCTCCTACCTTGTCCCCAATCTCCCAGGGGCTCCCCTTAACCTTCTATGTTTCAGTGACCACAGCAACTGTTTACGATAAAGATGAACCAAAGAGTTGCCTAATAACGATAACTTCAAGCAAACCAACGCTTGAGCGCAAGTTGAAAATTGCCATAAAGGACGAAAAGGGAAGCGTTTTGGGCGTTTTTGAGCGGAAGATACAAACGAATACCCCCCAAAAAGTAACTTCACTAACATTTGACATCCCCATTAAAGACGAAGGAAATTATCAATTGCAGGTTTACATTGACAAAGAATTAAAGTCGGAAAAGACATTGATTGTGAAGAATATGGAGCCAATCAAGAAAGAGAACATAAGCATAGTCCAAGAGAGGGCTAAAACGAACCCATTCTACAGAGGGATAATCTCCGCTTATGCGGGGATGATTTACAAAAAAGATGGTTCTCCCGATATAGAGGCAACTATTTCCTTCCTCAAAGAACTCGGTGTCAACTGCTATACCTATCTTATTTTCAATCACTCCGAAAAAGAGCTAGCAAATTTAGCTGATTTTTGTGATAAAGCGATGAAAGAAGGAATAGAGGTTTGGGCTTATCTTGTCCCTCCCTCCGAGGCACCTAAGGATTACCCTCCTTATGGCTTGGATTACATTAAATGGGCTGAGGCAATCGCAGATATCTCCCGAAAACATCCTAATTTAACCCTTTGGATGATAGATGATTTTGATGGCAATCTTTCTTTTTTCTCTCGTGATTATACAAGACAGCTCTATGAGACATCAAAGAGGATAAATCCCAATCTCCTCTTCGGCGTCTGCGTTTACCACGAAGGTTTGCAGGGCTTCATTAATGCTGGATATCTGAACTACACGGATGCTATTCTTTGGGGTTATCAGCACAATTCTTCCCTTTATCCTGATTGTGGGCTTTATCCTTATACATTACCCCTGGAAATAAACGATTACTTAAAAACGGGAAAAATACCCATCCCTTGCATATATTTCACCCCCCATTCATCCTGGCCAGAGGGAAGACCGACGAAAGAATATTTAGAAACGGCTATGAAAATCGCCTTTGAACAAGCGGGTATCTGCTTTGTCTACACTACTCCTACACCAGGCACATTCCAATACGATGTAGTTAAGGGTTTTACCAATTCCCATAGATTGCCGACTTTAAAATAAGCCCTTTTTAAGGGAGAAAAGAAGGATAGTCATATAAGAGTAGACTACAAAATCATACATTTAAACGAGAAATGAATTTTATGATTAAATTCCCGTTACCTCCTCCTATACACTCGTTTCCCATCCCCTTCAATATCAATCTCTGACCTTCCCTTATTCTATTGGGTATCTTCACATTTACCTGTGTCCTTTCCCCTACCCTCCCCTTTCCCCCACACCTTGGACAAGGCTCCTCTGGCATCTCTCCTCTACCACCACAGCTCGGGCATAGCTCGTAACTTATCTGCTCGCTTAATAAAGTCCTCTTTACCGTTTTCTTTTTACCCGTGCCCTTGCAAACTGGGCATACATCTGATTTAGAGGAAGGGGAAAGGGTTCCCCGCCCACCGCACACGGGACAAATCACGAGTCTTTCGTAGGTCAATTGCACTTCCTCCACCCCTGCAGGAGGTATAGGGACCTCCTTTATGATATCCTCACATCCGCTTTCCTCCTGTGAGGAGACAAAGGTGGTCTCAAAGAACTCCCTTCCTTCGCCCACCTCAGGCGTTCCAAAGCGGTCGTAAGCTTCTCTCTTCTTCTCATCGGAAAGGACCTCGTAGGCTTCCTTTATCAATCTGAACCTTTCCTCCCTCTCCTTATCGCCGGGGAAAAGGTCGGGATGACAAAGTTTTGCCAGCTTCCTATAAGCTGCCTTTATTTCCCTTAAGGATGCGCTCCTTGAGACGCCGAGAATTTCATAGTAATCTTTCCTGATTTCAGACACAGCATAATTATTATAACACAGACTTCTATCTTGTCAGGTCTTGTCCGCAGATGCGCAACTTCCCTCCGTGGGTGCGGGAAATTATCTGGTCTCCCTTGAACCATTTCGTATGCCCGTCTACAAAGAGAATATTTGCGCCACCGGAATGGCGAGAAAGAGTATCAAGCGCAAGGTTTAAGTCTATGACAGTGTAATCATCTGGCGCGGCTGGTCCGGGACCGTTTGCGAAGGCAACCCTGGGGTAAATTCCCGTTGATGTATGTGCCCAAGGTGTTACAAGGTCGTTCCAACTATCAACGAGTAAAAGAGTTTCAGATGGGGAAACAAGGGAAGATATCCAATGGAGACCACCACGAGGGAAGTCAGGGTTATTGTAGCAGGGAAGGACCCAGAAGGGGAATGTGTCATCATAATCCTGCAAATACATAGCGAAAGCCATTCCCAATTCTTTAAGATTGCTCATACAGGCAGTCTTCCTCGCTTGTTCTCGGGAGCGACTGTAGACGGGAAACAATATCCCCGCGAGAATAGCGATTATCGCTATAACAACAAGAAGTTCAATCAAGGTAAAACCTCTACAATTGTGTTATAATGTTATTAAAGGAGATAGGAAGGTGCAAAGAAAAAGGTTCCTCTTTTCTCTTCTTTTTCTCATCTTCTCTCTCTTCCTTTTAGGAGGAGAGAAAGCCCCTTTCACTGTTGAGGAACTTCCTCTTGAAGGTTATATATCTCAGCCATCCTTCTCTCCCAACGATGCCAATCTAATCGCTTGTTTCTCCCTTAAAAATGGAGAAACCTCCCTCATACTGCTTGACCTTGGGAGGTCAAGGAAACAGGGAAGAACGCTATTCTCATCCCAAAGAGCAAAGCTCTTCCCCAATCTATCCTTCCCCATCCGCTGGTCGCCGAAGGGGGATTCACTTCTCTTCCTTGCAAATTCCTCTCAAGCTTCTCCTTCCCTTATCCCCAAAGGCATAATCTGTTTGGTCGCCTTACCCTCTGGCAAGCTATCAACAATCACGGAAAGCGAGGATTTCTTCTCTCCCGCCTTTTCTCCCGATGGCAAGCTCATATCAACTCTGCGAGGAACCCCCAACAACTCTGCACTTTGGCTCTATGATAGGGAAAAGAACAAATGGACATTAAAACTTGAGGGTTTAAAGGCAAACTGCCTGGCTTGGTCAAAGGATGGACGGCTCATTTATGTTGCTGGTGATGAGGGCATTTATGAGGTAAAATGGGCTGATACAAAGCCAAACGCCAAGTTTTTCCCCTTCGATAAAAGGATTATTTCCCTCTATCCTTTGGCTGAGGGAATCCTACTGGTGAGCACCCTAACGAATTATGCCCAATTATCCCCAACTTTACTTCCCTTAACCGGAGCGGATATAGAGACACTTGAGCTTGAGGAAAACAGCGTGAGGAAAGTAGCGATAACGAAAAATGGCGCTTCCTTCAATCCTGTTCTCTCTCCGAAAGGAATGCTCATTTTTGTGAGGAACACTCCGCTATTAGACGATGATGGTTTATTGAAGGGGGTTGTGAGCAGTATCTGGAATGTCCCGGGGCAAGAGCTGCTTGTTCCTTATTGCGATGGCGATAGCCTCCCCTCCCTATCACCAGATGAAAAGCTTTTAGCCTTCACGAAAGAGGGAAAGCTCTGTCTTCTAAATATTGAGAAATTGAAGCACGCTTCACCATTAATTGAGGAAGGAGAGAAAGAGATTTCAGAGAAGGTTAACCAGCTCAGGCAGATTAGTTTAGCGCTCCTAATGTATTGCCAGGATTACGATGAAAATTTCCCACCCATTGACAATCTTAGCCAAGCATTGCGCCCATATGTGAAGAATGAACAGATTCTCTCAATTTTATCAGACCCTCATTTCCATTATTACTCTCTTCCCTCCTTACCAGAGATAGCGTTTCCATCCCAGACTTTGCTTGCGAGATGGGAGATATCACCGGGGCTTTTCCTTGACCTTTATGCGGACGGGGTTGTAAAGGTTGTGAAAAATAATGTCTATTCCGATTGAAAGAAGCAATCCAAATTTGAGACAACCATAACTCACTTCTTCACATCTGAATCTTTCATTTGCAACAATACCATCGTTGGCTCAACTATGTGTAGATTGTTGAGCAAGGGCTCGGTATATTTAATATCGCCGAACTCCCGCTCCTCAATATGATGCTGTCGCCCTACGCTGTTCTCCCAATCTACCCCCTCTGTGAGAAAGCCGTATTCTGCGTGGTGGTGTTTGGCGCAGGCGAGAAGTATCTCCTCCGCCTTTTTCCTATAAACCAAGTCTCCGCTATCTTGGTAAGCGGAAATATAGGCCAGCGCAGCCTCGGCGTTTTCCCAAAGATAACAGGTCGTCCAAGAGTCCTCCATATATAAAAGCCCCCTCGTTGCACAGCGGTTTCTATCCTCCTTTAGCTCAAATCTTTCCAATCTCCTCAATAAGGAATAGGCAAAATCCCTTATGTCCTCCCTTTTCAAAAGCCTCGCAACCTGCAAAAGAGCACGGAAACCTACAGCTATTGAGACATTCTCTTCCTTATCATAAGTATCGTGATTTAAAGAACCCAAGAAACCTCCTTTCCTCATATAAAGCTCCGACTTCTCTTCCACCTCCCTTTTGAAATCCGCCAACCCCCTCAGGGAAAGCTCCGAGAGAAGAAACAAGATATGTGAGCCATCTCCAGAGGTTTCCCTAATAGGGTCCAGCTCTCTCCCTTCAGCATTGTAAGGATAAAAGCTCCCATCAGGTTTGCATCTTCGGGGATACCACCCGTTTGGAGCCATTTCAACATTTTCCGATATCCATTTTGCGCATTTTATCGCATAATCGCTTAAATCTCTTCCCAAAATATCGCTTATCCAAAGCATTTGGAGGGCAACCCTCGCCATCGCACCTGGCGAAAACCAATCGTCATTCCCCTTAAAGTTAAGGCAGAAGCGATTCTCTAATAGATGCCTATAAGGGATGATGAAGCCATCCTCGTGAATAAAACCGCAGTTTAGTGAGTGATAAAGCAAGCTAAGGGCATCATGCTCGCATTCTTTATCCCCTATATAACGGGAGAAAAGTAGCAATTCATAAGCCCCACCGAGCGAATTAGCTGCCCAGCCAGGACCCTCCAAAGGACCGAAATCGTGCCACAACATTGGCTTTCCCAGAAAATCTACAAAGGAGGAAATAGCTCTCCTTCCACCGCAATTAGGACAATCCTCAAGACAATGGCGAGCAAAATTGACAGATTTCCCAGCGGATTCAAGGAGTATCTCCTTCATATGCAGGCTTTAACCTCCTCTGGGAGAAAAGCGGTGCTTGGTCCGAGAAATGAGGGGACTGGGGGTCCTCACTGTTGCCATAGGGAAGAAGGCTCCAGGAACGAGTCCTTTCCCCAAGCTCAACTATCATTAGAAAAGATGTTCCGCTTTCCGCCTCAACCTTTCCATCTTCCCTCGTTTTACCCGTTGCCAAATGAAGGGATTCGGTCTGTGGAAAGCCCGCTCCTGCGGTGGGATACTCTTCATCACCCCTCTTTATGATATGGAAATCCCCCCATCTTATATCCATCCTTCCAAAGCGCCTCACCATTTCCTCTCCAGCGGATATAAGCTCAAGTAGCATACCTACCTCGTCCTTATCCTCCCTTTTCTGGAACTTCTCCGCCCAGAGACCAAATAGATAGCTCCCTCTGCTCTTTAAATCGTCCCTGTTATCCCATTCTCGCAAAAGATTTATCGCCTTAGCGAGAATCCCCCTCCCATCTTTTATATCGTGCATCAATGCGTTATAGGCGCTTATCAAGCGAGGCTTCCATTCCTCTGCAGTTATGTCCAAAACATCAAAGGCATAGGCTATCGCATCCTCAAGGCTAACCTGCGAGTTCGCCTCTAAGAGGGCGAGCAACCTTTTGCTCCTTCCAGAAAAGGCTGGCTCCAAAAGATAAGGGGGTAATTCCTCCCATTTCACATATTGCTCAACGGTTATATGTGTTGGGTCAACATTGCAATTTTGCAGATAACCACAGGGAGGATTTTCTATCTGGGGAAGCTCCTCAAAGCTATGAAAAGAGCACCATTCGGTCTCCTTTGTCCAGCCGGGCACGGGCTTAGACCAGTCATAGTTAGGAGAGCGACGAGGAGCAAGAGCATTGCAGAGGTAATAAATATTACCTTCCTTATCGCCATATACAACATTAAACATATGAAAACCAGGCTTCCTAAAAGCCTCTTTAAATTCTCTGAGATTCCTTGCCCTCGCAATATTCAACAAGAAGGGGAGAATAGGGTTTGCCTCAAACAAGCTTAACCTTATGCTATAAGCCTTTCCGTCCTCCTCATAGATTATCGGACCATGATGCGTTCTTCGGATTCTCAATTTATTTTTCTTCACTCGCCCACCTTCCCTTATGCCTATCTCCACTTCCTCCACCTCTATCTCCCGCCAACCGCCCTCATAAAAATACTTATCACCTACAAGATTCAGTCTTTCCTCATATATATCGCCAATATTCACGGGGTTAACGGTATAGGACCAAGCTATATCCCGATTGTGCCCCATAGTTATGATGGGAATGCCGAAGAAAGCAACACCCCTCGTATCAAATCCCGTCCCTCTCAAATGGGCTTCATACCACTGGAATGGACGCTGAAAGGGAAGATGAGGAGCTATACATACGATGGTAGAGTTGTTTTTCGTTCTTTTGGGGGCTATGGCAAACTGGTTTGAGCCAAAAGTCAACCACATTTTATTCAATGTCCTTCCCTCCCCGAAGGGCAAAAGGCTCCAGCGGAGGAAAGCAAGGACATCCTTTTCCTCCACCCTTTCCCTCGCCCATTCTGGAAGGGCTTTCTCTCTCTCGCTTATGAATCTGTTTATCCCCTCAGCGAAAGCCTTCAATATCTTCCTCTCTTCCTCTCCCGCCGCCCTCCATTCCTTCTCCGCTATTTTCTCTATTGCGTAAGCCTTGCTTCTTATGTCGCTCTCCACTCCTTCCTCTCCCAAAACCTCCCCAAGCCTTCCTCTCGCTTCCCTAAAGTTCAAAAGCATGGGTAGGAGATGGTCCTCCGCTTGGGCATAGCCGAAGAGGAAGAAGAGTTCCTCTAATTCCTCTGCCTCAATTATAGGAACACCGAAATCGTCCCTTCTTATCTCTTTCATTTGCTCAGTTAATGAAGATATTTTAATATAAGAGTTATGAGAGAAAAAGCGAAAAATGGATACGCTTCTTTCAAGCAGTATTTAGGGAAAGCGAGCACTTTCCTCGTTTTCCTCTTCATTTGTCTTCTCTTCTTTTCCCTCGAAAGGGCTGTAAGCCCGAATCCTCGCTTCTTAACCCTTGATAATATATCCAATGTCCTTCGCCAGGTTTCCGTCTACGCTATATTAGCGGTAGGGGAAACCTTCGTCATCCTTACGGGAGGGATAGACCTTTCCGTAGGCTCGCTCCTTGCCCTCTGCGGGGCTGTTTCCGCTCGTCTCTCCTTATCCTATCCTCTTTGGGAAGCTTTTTTAGCTGGGATATCCTTGGGAATTTGCATCGGTGCCCTGCAAGGAACGATAATCGCCAAAGGAAATGTCCCACCTTTCGTTGCTACCCTGGGAACGATGGCTATCGCCCGCAGCTTGACCTTGGTTTACACTAAGGGAGCCCTGATATCTCCCCTACCCCAGAGCTTTCAATATCTCGGCAGTGGCTACCTCTTCCACACCCTTTTCTCCGTGCCCGTGGTTATGACTTTGTTCATTTATCTCATCGCCTTTATCGTTCTCACCCGCACCGCTTTCGGCAGAAGGATTTACGCTATCGGAGGAAACGAGGAAGCAAGCAGGCTATCGGGAATAAATGTCCCGCTTTACAAAATCTTTATCTATGCGATAAGCGGAATGACGGCGGCGCTAGGCGGGTTAGTTATGACAGCGAGGCTAAACTGTGCCCATCCCCAAGCTGGGCTTGGTTATGAGCTTGACGCCATTGCTGCTGTTGTGATTGGTGGAACAAGCCTAATGGGAGGGGAAGGTGGGGTGGGAGGAACGCTCATAGGTTCCCTCATAATGGGGGTTTTGAACAATGGATTGAATCTGCTTGAGGTAAACCCCTTTTGGCAGCAAGCGGTAGTAGGAACGCTTATAATTATAGCGGTTCTCTTAGACCGCTTGAGGAAGCGGAGGGGATAAGGAAAACGAGCTTTTAGTCTTATTTCGTCATCAGGGGGTGAAAAATTTCAAAAAGATATTGGAAGGAAAAGTTTAAGATGAAGTGTATTATTGGAAAAAGAAATTGAGGTTTTGTTGAATAAATCGAATAAAAACATATTTTCCTTACTTTCTGTAAAGCTTGAACAAATCTTAGTTTGCA
>JBMFMH010000062.1:0-10749 GCA_049970775.1 bacterium
TTGAGGCTCTGAGGGGCTGGCAAGTTGCCCTCTTAAACAGTTCCTCTATATCCTCCCTCCTCGCCATCCCAGCCCCCACTACCATTACATTCGCCGCCCCACAGGCATTTGCCAAACGAAGGCAGTCCTCCAAAGACCGCTTATCCAATAGCCCGCAGATGAAGCCAGCCAAGAAGGAATCCCCAGAGCCAACCGCTGACACGAAGGGAACCTCCAAGCCGGGAGTATAAATAAAATCTCCTTCCACAAGCATTATCGCTCCTTCCCTCCCCAAAGTAACAACCACTATCTCCGCCTTATCCGAGATGGCTCGCATCGCCTCCATAACATCCCCTTCATCGTTCAAATCCCTTCCTACAAGATATTCTAATTCCCTTAAATTCGGCTTCACCATAAAGGGATGTGCCCCTAAGCCTTCCCTTAAAAGCTCTCCGCTCGTGTCCAAAATAGCGGGCACGGAGAAATCCCGTGCCAATCTCGTCAAACGAGCGAAGATATCGGGAGGTGTTCCGGGTGGAGCGCTACCGCAAAACACAAGGAAAGTCGCCCCAGGTAGGAGCTCCTTCACCTTTCTCTCCAATCTCCTTGCCTCCTTTTCCCCAACGGGTGGTCCCCATTCGTTCACTTCCGTCTGGGTCTTATTGAGCAAATCCACTATTGCGATGCAGAGGCGAGATTCCCCTTTTACCCTAACGAAATCAAAGGGGATTCCCTCCATTCTGAGATGATTTTCTATGAACCTGCCGTTATGACCTCCCACGAATCCACTCGCTAAACTGGGCTTCCCCAAGGTTTTGCAAACTCTCGCCACATTTATCCCCTTGCCACCAGCGACGGATTTCATTTCCTGCGGTCTATGCACCCTATCAAGGGTGAAATTGTTCACCACATAGGTCTTATCAATGGCGGCGTTTAAGGTAATCGTTAAAACGAACTTATCCATAATTGGAGAGAAAATCCTCCACTTCCTCCCGATAGGGGAGGGAGGGTTGTGCGCCCAAGCGTGTGGTGGAGATTGCTGCGCAGGCGCTGGCGAATCTTATCGCTTCCCTCATCCCTTTCCCCTCCGCTAATGCCACTGCTAAAGCCCCACAAAAGGAATCCCCAGCAGCGGTTGTATCAACTGATTGCACTTTAAACGCCTCAACGGCGAATCTTTCCGCTTCATCCATATAGATTGCCCCTTTTGAACCGAGGGTTATTATCACCCTTTTCACTCCCTTCTCCAAAAGCAGTTCCCCTAACTTCTCCGTTGAGATTCCCTCGTCCGGCTGATATCCGCAGAGGATTTTCGCTTCTGTCTCGTTCGGAACGAGGATATCCACATTTGATAACACGCTTTGAGGTAGCGGCTGAGCGGGAGCAGGGTTGAGGATTACGGTTGTTCCTTCTTCTTTAGCAAGTGAAACCGCAACTTCCACCGGTTCAAGGGGAATCTCCAATTGTAAAAGCAGGGTTGAGGAGAGCTTGAAAGCTTCCCTTGCTCTTAGAACATCATCACCGCACAAAAAGCTATTGGAGCCGGGAGCAACCGCAATCATATTTTCCCCTCTCTTATCCACGAAGATAAGGGCTATGCCGGAGTGATGTTCCTCATCTCTTATTATGAAGGAGGTATCTATGCCCTCCCTTTTGAATTGTTCAACAGACCTATCCCCGAAGGGGTCTTTACCTATTCTTGCAAGGAGGATTACATCGGCGCCTAAACGGGCGCACTGAACCGCTTGATTAGCGCCCTTGCCGCCGCCAGCGGTGGCGAAATCACCGCCTATTATCGTTTCCCCGGGAGTGGGAAGGCGTTCCAATTTGATAATCATATCCGTGTTAGAAGGTCCGATTACGAGGATTTTCCCCTTCATCGCCTTGCGCCTCCTTCTTAAATGTTGACTATTTAATTAAACAAAATCAGTTGGAGTGATGCAAGGCTTTTGTTGGGGAGGAAGAGGGATAGAGAAGCCTATGAAGAATCTCCACTGCTTGGACGAGGCGTGGACCAGGTCGGTCTATTATATCAGCATCTATCGCATATACTTTTCCCTCCCTAACAGCCCTCAATTTATCCCAATTTTCCCTCCTTTTCACTTCCTCCAGGGGATTTCGCACCCTGGTCATATGGGCAAGGATTATTACATCGGGCTGATTGCGAAGGAGAACCTCTAAACTTATCTTCGGATAGGGTATTTTCCCTTCCTCAATCACATTCCTCCCACCTGCTAATTCAATGACCTCGTCTCCAATGCTCCCTTTGCCGAAAACTATCAGGGGATTATCCCACAGCTCAATCATAACTTTCGGTCTTTTCTCAAAGGGAATCCTTTCCACATCCTTCTTAATCCTTTCCAACCGCTTCTTCAAACTTGCTACCACGCTTCTCGCTTTCCTGCTTCCCGTGATTCCACCAAGTCTTTCCATAGCGTTAAAAACATCGCTTATCTTTGATGGATTAAGGGCGAAGACAGGATAGCCCATTTTCTCCAATCTTTGCAGAAGAGATAATGGATTCCCCCTCATAGCGACAATCAAGTCTGGCTTGAGGGCAACGATGCTCTCCAAACTGGGGTTGATAAATCCACCGACTTTGGGAAGCTTTCGCACGGAGGGAGGGTAATCGCAAAAAGAAGTGACGCCTACGACCCTATTGCCTACTCCTATAGCGAAGAGCATTTCCGTTGTGGCGGGGGAGAGGGAGATTATCCTTTTGGGTTGTGTTTTCAGAATAACATATTTTCCTCTATCGTCCCTTGCTTTAAAAGAGGCGAGGGAAAGCTGGAGGGAGAGTAAAAGGAATGCGAAAAAGATTTTGGAGGTTTTCATAGAATTACCCTCCTCTCATCACGGGCGTGCGGTTAGCGTTATCTCATAAACATATAATCGTTATCGGAAGGCTCCCCTAACTCGGGGTAGTCAGGGTCCTTGAGGACGGGTTTAAGGGCTTTGATGTGTCCGTCGCAGAAGGCGGCGTTAGCTGTTTCGTTGTGGCGAAAATGCATATCAAACCAGCCCCAGGTTTGGCTCGGAGGGGTAATGGAGACGCTCTCCATTAGCCCGCTTCCTGTCATCCAATTCTTCACGGCGGAATCGGCGAAGCAGATTGTCTCGGCGGGATGGGTGAGTTCCGCATCTGAGGCGGGAATAGGCACCCACCAATAGTTTGGGTCGGGACTACCTCCGATGTAGAACCAGTTGTAGCCGTAGCCCCAGCCACCTGTTGCGGGGTTGGATGATGTTGCTGACCAGCTGGGACAGGTTCTGATGTCCTTGTTTTTTAGATAGGGATAGATGAGCCCACGAGTGATGTCAACGGTTCCATCGTTTTTTCTATAGCCATACCAATAGAAGGAGCCATCTGCATCGCTTCCCGCCCAGAAGGGAGGGAACTTACCATCCCAGTCTTGAACATACATCAGGGTGGCGGTGATGATTTGCTTGAGATTGCTTTGGCAGGAAGCTTTTCTGGCCATTTCCCGAGCTTTAGAGAAGACGGGGAAGAGAATCGCTGCTAGGATAGCGATAATCGCTATCACTACCAGCAATTCAATCAAGGTAAAGCCCTTTTTTCTCATAGAAACACCTCCTTTTTCAAAAAATTTGCCCATCGTGCTCCGCACGATGGGCAGGGGATAAAATTAAACACCTCCCGCACGCCCGCGATGCGGAGGTTAGCGAGAGGGAATGGATCGGTCTTCCGGCTTCCGGCTAATGCCTACTTCCCGCGCCTTCCCAGGGCTAGGCGCCCCAGTGGCATAAAGCGGGTTTCGTTCCGGTTACGGCTGCGGGGCAGCGGCGGACTTTCACCGCACTTCCCGGCATCCACTCCCTAAAGCTATATTCAATTGTCGTTTATAATTATAATTGAAGGGAAACTAATTAGCAAGATTTATTTATCTTATACAAGAAAAAACTTTCCTGTTTACTGCTAAGAAGATTTGCAGAAAACACATCGCCAGACTTTGTCTGGCATCCCTCTATCAGTTGAACAATTTTCTCCATCTTGATAAAATAATAATGGCTGATGAATTTTGCTTGAAGTAAGAAATCTTTCCATCACCTTAGGAGAGTTCAAGTTAGTGGATGTCTCCCTTCAAGTGGAGGAGGGGGAATATTTCATCGTTTTGGGTCCCACAGGGGCGGGGAAAACAGTCCTCGTTGAGTGCATTGCTGGGATTCATCGTCCAAGAAAAGGGGAGATTTACTTAGGCGGTGAAAGAATAGACCTTCTAAAGCCTGAGGAACGAGGGATAGGTTATGTCCCTCAGGACTATGCTCTCTTCCCCCATATGACGGTGAAGGATAACATCGCCTTCGGCTTGCGCATTCGCAAGGCTCCTCCATCCTATATTGAGCAAAAGGTGGAAGAATTGGTAAATCTACTCCGCATAAAACATCTTCTCCATAGATACCCCACCACCCTTTCCGGAGGAGAAAAACAGAGAGTAGCTCTCGCCAGGGCACTTGCAATTAACCCTCGCCTTATGCTTATGGATGAACCACTCTCCGCTCTTGATGAACAGACAAGGGAAGAGCTCTGCAGGGAATTGAAGCGCATTCATAGGGAAACGGGAATGATGATACTTCATATAAGCCATAACTTGGAGGAAACATTTTCCCTTGCGGACAGGGTATGCATCCTCAACGAGGGGAGGGTTATGGCGATTGGCAAGCCTGACGACCTTCTCAATCATCCTCCTAATTACTTCGTTGCTTCCTTCCTCAGAACGGGAAATATATTTAAAGGGATAGTTTTCAAGGAAAACGGATGCTTGAAGTTCAAAAACGAGAGCTTTGAAATAGAGCTACTCAGAGGTGAGGAAGGGGAAGCTTATGCTACAATTCGTCCCGAGGCAATTACCCTCCAGAAGGAGCAATCGCTGCAAAAGAACGGCTTAAAAGGGAAAATAAGCGGTATTTTGGACCAGGGGCACTTCTATAAGATAATCGTTGATATCGGGGATAGCGAGGTTGTATCTATGCTCACTCGACCCGTAATGAGGAAGAGTAAACTGAAGGAAGGGGATGAGGTGTATGTTTATCTTGACCCTTCCGCTATCCACACTTTCAAGGAAAGGAGTGATTGATGGTGCTACAAAATGGGCAAAATAGATTATTTGTAGTGATATTTTTCATCCTGATAATAAGCGCCCTCGTCTGGTTGATAATGCGAAGCAAGGCGCCAGTAAGCCAGCAAGCAACGGGGCAAGTTGCCCAGGCAGGAGAAGGCGGTAAATTGGAGGTAACGATAGATAGTTTAGAGAGAGCTTGGAAGGAAGCGAAGAAGATGGAGAAGATGCAAAGCCTTCAAGGGAAGGGTCCGATGTCAGCGCCACCCACTAACCAACCTATGATGCCAGGCAAAATGCCTCCGATGATGATGAAGATGGCGCAAAATTATACGAGGGAAATGGGGACGAGGAATGCGAAAGTAAGGGTAGATGCTTTTCTCCCTATGGAATCCTGCCAGGGACCGACAGCCCAAATCCTTGAGAAATTGGCAAATCAATACAAGGATAAGGTTTTTATACGCACTTATCCCCTTTTCGGCTCCGCCGCAGGGCAAGTGGGAATACACTGCGCCACAATCTTTATAAATGGGAAGAATTATGTAAAAGTAAATGGGAAGGAAGTGGTTTTCGGTTCCACGACGACTCACAATGTCCAGCTTATAGAGAAAGCGGTTAAACAAGCCATCGCTGAGGCTTATGGAATGCCTCAGGGCAGGAGATAATCCGCTATGAATAGCCTATCCAAGAACTGGCTTATCATCTTTCTACTGCTTTTTGTCATTGCTGGTGTGGTTGGTTATCTTTTAATGAAAGGGCAGAGGGTAGCAAGAGAGGAAAGGAAGGAGGTGGTCACCTCCGCCGAGAAGATGGATTTGCCGAGAGAGAAGCTGGATGAAGCTTGGGAGGAAGCGAAGAGAAGCAGGGAAGAGGGCGGATTGCCGATAACAAAGAAATATCCGATGGAGATGGGAAATAAGGAAGCAAAGGTTCGGGTGGATGCTTTCTTCCCTGGACCGGGGGAGGGGTTGGTGGTTTCCAGCGATGTGCTGGGGAAGTTGGTGAAGGAGCAAAAGGATAGATTATATGTGAGAATTTCCCTTTTAAGCGGTAAGATGCCCGAGATTTTGGGGTTAAGTTGTGCGGCGATTTTCATCAATGGTCGCAATTACATAACAAGTGGATGGCAAGGAAATCGTCCTTATGCGCCACGCTACCCATAATGCCTCCACCGTTGAGGGGGCAGTTAGGCAGGCGATTAAAAAAGTATATGGTGCCCCATAATTGGAATGAAGGCGATTGTCCTTTTATCGGGCGGCTTGGATAGCACTCTCGCCATTAAGCTCCTCTTGGAACAGGGAATTGATGTAATAGCAGTTCATTTCACGAGCCCTTTCTTCCGTTCCTCCTGGGCGGTTAAGACCGCCAGGGAATGGGGTATTCCTCTCTTGGAGATTGATATAACGGACGACATCTTAAAGCTTCTCAAAGCTCCCCCTCATGGCTTTGGTTCCCAGATGAATCCCTGCATTGACTGCCATGCCCTAATGCTCAGGAAGGCAAAAGAGATTATGGAGGAAGTTGGAGCAAGCTTCGTTGCTACGGGGGAGGTTCTGGGGGAGCGTCCAATGTCTCAAAACAGGGAGGCTTTGAGGATTGTGGAAAAAGAAAGCGGGTTGGAGGGGCTTTTGCTCCGCCCCCTTTCCGCAAAGCTACTTCCTCCTACCATTCCCGAAAAGGAGGGATGGGTTGATAGGGAAAAGCTATTGGATATCAAGGGCAGGAGCAGGAAGAGGCAGTTGGAACTGGCAGAGAAATGGGGAATTAAAGATTATCCCTCTCCCGCTGGTGGATGCCTCCTCACAGACCCCCAATTCAGTAAGAGATTGAAAGATTTGCTGGATAACAAAGAGCTAACGAAGGAGAATGTGGTGCTTCTCAAGTTGGGCAGGCATTTCCGCCTTCGTAAGGGTGTCAAGCTGGTGGTGGGAAGGAATAAGGACGAGAACGAGAGAATAAGGGAGTTTGCCCGAGAAGGTGGGATTCTCCTTAGGGCGTATAGCCATAAGGGTCCGGATGGGCTTTTGCGAGGCGATGGGTTTGACGAAGAAGATATAGAGTTGGCGGGTAAAATAATCGCGAGATACTCCGATATTGAGGGAGGGGAGAAAATGAAAATCAAGATTGAAGGTGATGGGGAGAAGATAATTGAGGTTGAGAAGGCGGAGGAGGAGGTGGTAAGGAAATTTATGGTGTAAGGGTTTGTGTTTTCCTTTTTCTCCTCTCTCACCCTTTGCCTGCTTCAGCTGATATTAAAGTCGTTGCTGTTGGCGATGTTATGCTCGGTAGTTGGTATCCTTCCCCTCGTCTCTTGCCGGAAAGCAAAATGAGGGAAGCGGTAAGGGGAGTGAAATCGCATATGCCAAAGGCGGATATCTCTATCTTAAATCTGGAGGGGGTGCTAATTGATTCTGGGAAGCCCGCTAAAAAAGAAGGCAAATCTTACCATTTCGCTATGCCCTCTCGCTATGGGAAATACATTGAGGAAATGGGCTTCAATGTAGCGAGCCTTAGCAATAACCACATAATGGATTTCGGCTGGAAAGGATTCATCAACACGACGAGGGTATTGGAAAGTCAAGGGCTGAAATATGCGGGGCTAAATGGAAAGATAGCGGAATTCAGTGTAGGCGATAAAAAAGTTTGCGTTGTGGCTTTCGATTTTTCTACCGCTGAGAAATCGTTCTCAATTTTAAATATAGCGATGGCAAAGAGGGTTATTGCAAAGTTGAAGAAAGAACACGATATCGTTATCGTTTCCTTTCACGGTGGCAGGGAAGGATATGAGAGAACGGAGAATAAAATGGAGATGTTTCTCAAGGAAGAAAGGGGAAATCTTGTAGCTTTCAGCAGGGCGGTGATTGATGCTGGAGCGGATTTGGTAATCGGACATGGTCCTCATCTTCCCAGGGCTATGGAACTTTACAGAGGTAAGCTAATTGCTTATAGTTTGGGGAATTTCTTCACATATGGGAGATTTGATATCAAGGGAGCTTGCGGATATGCTCCTATGCTTTATGTCGTTCTTGATGAAAAAGGGGATTTCAAAGAGGGGAGGATAATCCCTTTCAAACAAATCGCTGGCGGTGTTCCCGTATTTGATAAAGAGGGAAAGGCGATAAGCTGGATTTTAAGACTGACGAAGCTTGATTTTCCTAACACGCCCTTAACAATAGAGAGAAACGGCGTGGTAAGAAAGCAGGAACCTAAATCCTATAAACCCTTATCGCAGCCTCTCCCTCAACGGGACAATGGTTCTCGCATTGACCACAGCCTACGCATACCTCAGGGTTAACCTTCGGTATACGAGCCTTCCTCGGTCCTGGGACAAAATTTATCGCCGAATAGGAACAGTTCTCCTGACAAACCAAACAATCTTTACCCTGTGAATAGGGGAGGCAACGATTATAGTTTACCTTCGCCAATCCTATCTTTACCTTCGCTTTATCCTCAAGCTTATAGGGACTAATCGCCCCCGTTGGGCAAACGGTGCTGCAGAGATTGCAATAGGGAGCGCAGGGACCGATGCGTGGGACAAGATGAGGCGTTGCTATCCCTTCCCACCCCGCCT
This sequence comes from bacterium, assembly GCA_049970775.1. Classification (GTDB taxonomy): domain Bacteria; phylum Armatimonadota; class JACIXR01; order JACIXR01; family JACIXR01; genus JACIXR01. The sequence goes on from JBMFMH010000062.1 coordinate 8,629, forward strand.
CAAGGAAAGCAGGACGCAATCCTCCCGTGGGGCAAGCCCTTATGCACTCCCCACACCTTATGCATAATCCCAGAAACTCCTCTTCCTTTCTTGCTCCCGGTGGTCTTATCAAATTTGGGGATTGGAACCTCGTCCTTCTAAAAAGGATTCCCATTATCACGCCTAATCCCAAGGAGGAAAGGAAAGCTCTTCTGCTTGGCAAAGAAACAGCCTTTTTCCCTTTTCTGCCGAACGAAATAGCTTTCACGGGACAAGGTTTAACACAATCCCAGCAGAGCGTGCACTCCGAGGTTCTCGTAAGGCGAGGGTCATCGCTTATCGCTGACATCGGGCATAGGCGTTGGCATTTTCCACAGTCAATGCAATCATCCGTAACCTTCCTTCTAATTAAAGAGGAAAGGGAGAATAAGCCAAAAAGGGCGCCTAATGGGCAGAAACTTTTACACCAGAATCTGGGGGCAAATATCTCCAAGAGGATGATGGGAACCATAGCGATTCCCGCCCAAACGATTTTCGTCTTTTCCAAAGGCATAAAAAGGAGCCAACCCCAAAGACGAGTGGAAAGGCTCAAGGGGTCTAAAAGGAAGACGAAGCTAACGCCAAAAAAGGCAAGGACAACACCAAAGACAAGGATGGCATATTTGGGCCAAAGAGGTGGGTTCAAAGAAGCGATTTTATCGAGCCTTAACCAGCGAGCTATTCTGCGGAAGATGTCAAGGAGCGTTCCCCAGGGGCAAATCCATCCGCAAAAGAATCTACCTAAAAGGAGGGTTAAGAGAAGGAGAATCAAGGCGGGGAAGAGGAGGACAGGAAGTGAACGAGCGGAGAGATTGGCGAAGAAAGCAAGGGGGTCAAGGCGAAGGAAAAGGGTGGGGATTTTTATCCCCTTAACGAAACTCACCCGATAGAGGATGTAGAGGAAACAAAAAAGAGAGCTTAGCTGGACAAACCTACGAAGGAATCGCACCTTTTTCTCTAAACCGTTAGGTATTTTATCTTGAGCTTCTCGAGGTCTATTTGCCCAAGACCATATTCATAAGCGTATCTAATATGAGGGATGTCCCTGCCGTTCATACCGAAGAGGGAGGCGCCATAGGAATCAACGGCAACGGGGTCTGTGCCAACGACGAGCGTGTTCATCTGCTTGAGCTCGCCCGGTCCACCAGGTCCATTGGTCAGCATTAGAGTGAAGGCATCAAGGACGATGATGTGAGGCTTCACACGGGTGGAATAGTCAGCTATACAGCGATGAAGGTCAGTTCTATGCCAATAACCTCTATCCCAATTCGTTCCCATCAGGTTCTTCATACCGAGGGTTAGGATGGCGCCGCCGTGCACCTTCGCAACCGGCATATTTATGAATACATCCGCCTCAAAAATGCACTTGGCAACCTCGTCTGATTTAAGGACCTTCCCCTTCGGTATCTCTACCCTTCTATATAGTTCACGCTCTTCGAGGGGGAGGAATTCCACCTTCTCTTTCTCCGCTACTTCACCGAGCCCGTTCACCTTCAAGGCGACATTGGGTGGAGCAAGGAAATGCTCCGCAACTAATATCTTCTTTGCACCTGCTTTCTTGCAAAGCCTTATCATAGCTTGGAGAACCTCGGGATGGGTATTTGCTCCTATTCTGGGCGGTTGAGCGAAGGCAGCGTTCGGCTTTAGAACCACTGTTGAGCCCCTCTTAATGAATCTTTTTATTCCTCCCAATTGGTTGAAAGCTTTCTCCAGCATCAGCTCCGCGTCTCTCCCTTTCACAACCACAAGATTAGGGTAGGACTGTTGTGCGGATAAGCCTTCCTCCAAAATAACCTTCGCCCCTAAAAATGCGAGTCCAGCTTGACCGAGCTTCTTGAGAAACTCTCTACGAGATATCTTCATAAAAGGACACCTCCTATTTGAGAAAAATGATAAAGAAAAAATGGAAGTAAGGCAAGAAGATTTTTATTTCATAGACATTTTTTCTTGTTTTTTTACCTCATTGCGAGGCTTCCCGAAGGGAAGCCTTCCATTTTCGTCATTGCGAGGCTTCCCGAAGGGAAGCCGAAGCAATCTTGTTTTTTTGCCTTAAAATAGAGATTGCTTCGTCGCTTCGCTCCTCGCAATGACGGAGAGGGTGGC
>JBMFMH010000063.1:0-10707 GCA_049970775.1 bacterium
GGACGCCCCCCAAGTCTTCTAACCCTTTACCATCTCTTCTCTTTTTTACCCTTAATTGAGGATTTCGTTCATCTTTACTATAATTATTCCTATAATGAAAGAAAGAAGATTGATAATCGTTGGAGGAGGTCTCGCTGGTTGCGAGGCTGCCTGGCAGGCAGCTACAAGAGGAATCAAGGTAATCCTTTATGAAATGCGTCCAAAAGTCTTCACCCCTGCTCACAAAACCCCCTACCTTGCGGAGTTAGTCTGCTCCAATTCCCTCAAGAGCACCTCCCTCTCAACAGCGGGAGGTCTCTTGAAAGAGGAGATGAAAATACTTAATTCCCTTGTGATAAAAATAGCGGAGGAGACAAGGGTTCCAGCGGGAGATGCCTTAGCGGTTGATAGAAACCTCTTCTCCCAGAGAATAACGGATATCTTGAAACAACATCCCTTGATAGAAATCGTAAATGAAGAAGTGAAAACAATCCCTGATGAGCCAGCGATAATCGCTACGGGACCCTTGACATCACCTGCTCTTAGTGAGGAAATAGAGAAGCTCACAGGCAAAAAGCATCTCTACTTTTACGATGCGGTTTCCCCCATCATCTACAAGGATTCCATCGACTTTCGCAAAGTCTTTATCGCTTCTCGCTATGGGAAGGGTGAACCAGCATATATAAATTGCCCGCTCAACGAAGAGGAATATTTTTCCTTCTATCGTGCTTTAAAGGAAGCGGAGAGGGTTCCCCTTGAGCCCTTTGAGGAACCACGCTTCTTTTCCGCATGTATGCCGATAGAAGAGATAGCGGAGAGGGGAGAGCTAGCGCTTGCTTACGGTCCCTTAAAGCCCGTGGGATTGGAGATTAACGGCAAGCGACCTTTCGCTGTAGCTCAATTGAGAAGAGAAGATATATCGGATACCTTATACAGCCTTGTTGGTTTTCAAACTCGCCTTACCTATCCCGAGCAAAGGCGAGTTTTCAGAATGATTCCCGGATTGGAAAGAGCGGAGTTTGCCCGCTACGGTAAAATACATCGTAATACCTATATAAATTCACCGCTTTTCCTTGAGCCAACATTTCAATTTAGGGGGGAAGAAGGGCTCTTCTTTGCTGGACAGATCACCGGGGTTGAGGGTTATGTGGAATCGGCTGCTTCTGGTTTAGTGGCGGGAATAAACGCAGCTCGTTTCCTTTTGGGACTTTCTCTTCTTGTTTTCCCCAGGGAGACTATGATAGGGGCGCTTTCCCATTACATCAGCCAAGCCAATGCGGATAACTTTCAGCCTATGAATGCCAACTTCGGGCTTTTGCCTCCTTTAGAGGGAAAGATAAGGGATAGAAGAAAGAGATACGAAGCCCTGTCCCGGAGGGCGCTTGAGATTCTGCAGGTCTTTATAAAAGGGATAAAAAATGATAAGCCTTAGATACCATCTTTTGAGCCTCGTTTCTGTTTTCCTTGCCCTAGCTATTGGCATCCTCATTGGCTCTGCCTTCGTTATGCGTGCCGATTTGAGGAGTATTTCCCAGCGTCTGCAAAAGGAGTTCTCCGAAGTAAGGGAAGAAGTGAGGAAGGAAAGGGAAACCTCAAGGCAAATTGAGGCAATTTTGGGAAATTATAGAAGATTTGCCCAATCGGTCATTCCCCTTCTCGTTCGAGGACGGTTAGCAGGACAAAGGATTGGGATAATCTACATAGGAAATGTGGAGGATAAGGTGATTTCCGAATTAGAAGAAACTATTGAAGCTGCGGGTGGGCAGGTTTCCTTCTTAATCTCATTGCTTCCCTCACAAATAAGAAATCTTTCGGAAGGATACGAGGAATTCTTTGTCTCTTTATCTAATGACCTTCTTTGGGGCAACAAAAGGGGATTGGAATATTTAGCGGGGCAAAATTTGATAAATATCAAAAGTTGGCAAGGAACAACCACGAAGCTTTTGGTGATATCTGACAAGGAAGCGGATAAGAACAGGGTAAAGGAAATAGATATACCTCTCATCTCCAATCTTCTGAATAACGGGTTCAAGGTGGTAGGGGGAGAAGAATTTGCAAGCTCTTTTTCTGTAATTCCTTACTATAAAGACCAGGGTATTTCCACTATAGATTGTGTTGATTACGAGATAGGAAGGATTGGCGTGGTTCTTTTGCTCTCCGGGAAGGAAGGGAATTATGGAATGAGGAAAGGGACGGATGCTCTTTTGCCTCCCCTGTGAAGGAAAGGATTTTACAAGGGAAAGAATCTCCATTATCATTCCCGCTCATAACGAGGCGGAGAGAATTGGGGCAACCGTGAGAAGCGTTATAAAATTCGCTGAGGAGATAATCGTCGTTGATGACGGGTCAAAAGATGAGACCGCTTTGGAAGCGAAGAGGGCAGGAGCAAGGGTGTTAAGACTAAGGAGAAATATGGGCAAAGGCTTTGCTTTGCTAGCGGGATTCTCGGTCAGTAAGGGGGAGATATTGCTATTGCTTGATGCTGACCTCGGTTGCTCCGCAAAGGAATCCTTTCCCCTTCTAATCCCCATCTTAAAAGGAGAAGCGGATATGACGATAGCTGATTTGCCGACAAAGAAAGGAGGTTTTGGTCTCGTTTTGGGGCTTTCCCGCTTCGGGGTTAAGTTGCTAACGGGTAGGAAGATGCGGGCACCGATATCGGGGCAAAGGGCGATAAGGAGGGAAATTTTGGAAGGTTTCCCTTGGGAAAGAGGGTTTGGATTTGAAACAGCGCTCACTATATATGGGCTTAAAAAAGGTTATAGAATATCGGAGATTCCCTTACCTTTGGAGCATCGTAGGACCGGCAAGAGCCTGAAGGGCTTTCTCCATAGAGGGAAGCAGTTTCTTCAAATCCTTATCGCTCTTATAAAGTCTTCCATAAGGATATGGCAGTAGTTTCAATCGGCTTTCTACTCGGGTTGATTCTTCCTCTCTTATTTCTCCCTATCCCCATTAGGGAGAGGAATTTCCGTGGAGAATCCTTGCCCATTCTCGGCTTTCTTATCCCTCTTATAAGTTCAATATATTGTTTGATATTTAAGGACTTCCTTCCCGCCACAGCTCTCCTCGTCTTCGGCATACTTGGTCTTCTTGATGATGTTTGGGGGCGAAAAGATGTCAAGGGCTTCAAGGGGCATTTTTCCCTCCTTATGCAAGGGAAGTTCTCAACTGGGTGGTTAAAAGCTTTGGGAGGTGGCATAGGTGGATTGCTAATCGCTTCATTCCTCCATAGAAGCTTGCCCCTCATTATCCTATCCGCTTTCATCATCTCAGCCTCAGCTAATCTACTGAATCTCTTGGACTTGCGTCCCGGAAGATGTCTAAAAGCCTTTGCCCTTTTATCCTTGCTTCCTCTTTTCTTTGGCAAACCTTATCCCTTCATATTTTCCTTCTCCCTTGGCTTTCTTGTATACGACCTGAGGGAGAAAGCTATGCTCGGTGATGTTGGTTCCAACAGCCTCGGTGCTCTTTTAGGTTTCTCCTTATGTTTCGCCCCAATTATCCTCCAACTTTTTTATGCTCTTTTTCTCTTGCTTGCCCTTGTTTTAAGCGAATTTATTTCTTTCGGCAGGGTGATAGAGAGAAATCCTCTATTGCGTTTCCTTGATGGATTGGGGAGAAGAACACCCCTCTAAAACAATCGTATATTCCCCTTTCGCTCCTTTCTCTTTTATCATCTCAATGGCTTCGCTAACCTTCCCTCGGAATATCTCCTCGTGCAGCTTTGTTAACTCCCTACAAATTGTTATTTTTCTATTTCCCATAATCTCCTTTATGTCCTCTAAAGTCTCCAGAATGCGATGGGGTGCTTCAAAGAACACAAGAGTGTGGGGATAATCCTTAATCTCCTGAAGGAATTTCCTCCTCTTGCTTTTTTTCCTTGGCAGAAAGGAGAAGAAGGAGAAAATCTTAGTAGGTAAACTGCTTACGCTCAAGGCAGCTGTCAAAGCGGATGGACCGGGTATGGGAATCGTTCTTATACCTTCTTCTCCACAGCGCTGGATGAGTTCCTCTCCTGGGTCAGAAATGGCTGGTGTTCCCGCTTCCGATATGAGGGCGACATCCCTGCCTTCCTTAAGCCATCTTATTATCTCCTCCACCCTGCTTTTGGGAGAATACCTGTGAAGAGAGATAACCTTCTTTCTTATCCCAAAATGGCTCAATAACCCCTTTGCTTTTCTCGTGTCTTCAGCCACAACCAAAGCCACTTCTTTTAAAACCTCCAAAGCTCTAAGCGTTATATCCTTAAGATTTCCAATTGGGGTGGCAACAACGAAGAGATTGCCCCTGCTCGCCAACTCTCTTCCTAAAAGATGCGTGGGAAGGGCGGCAGCTGCCTTTTGAAGGACATCCTGTTCACCCTCTCAACGACTTTGTCTATAAAGTCGGGGGAAAATCCCATATCAATTAGCTCCCTTCTACTCAAACCCTTATCCATCATATTATAAAGAAGTCTATCAACATCCTCATAGGTAAAACCTAACTCCCCCTCATCGGTTTGCCCTGGCCAAAGCCCAGCTGAAGGAACTTTCTTTATTATCTTCTCTGGCACACCTATAGCTTTTGCCAGTTGTCTCACTTGGGTTTTATACAGGTCTAAGATAGGGGCAAGGTCGCAAGCGGAATCCCCCCAACGAGTTGTGTATCCCAAAAGCCATTCCGTTTTATTACCCGTTCCTAAAACAAGCGCTTTATAAGAGTAAGCCCTATCGTAAAGTATGCTCATCCTTTCCCTCGCCATTTTGTTTCCCATCTGTATCCTGTTATCAGTGGGAAAAGCTTGAAAATAAGCGTCTATCTGGGGAGTGATATCAATAACCTCCCAATGAGCTCCCGCTCGTAACGCTAGTTCCTTTGCATCTTCAATGTCCTGGTGATTGCTTGTCTTGTAGGGAAGAGAGAAGGAGTAAATATTCTCACCTCCTAAAGCCTCAACGGAGAGAAGGAAAACAGTAGCTGAATCCAAACCTCCTGATAAACCAATCACCCCTTTTTTAAACCCTGCTTTTTCCATTTCCTTTCTGATAAAATAGACTATCCTCTTCCGAACATAATCCACATCTATAAGGAGCTCTTCAAATTGCATTAGCTAAATCACCTCGTTAAATGAATTCAAACTTGACATAGAGATTGCCTATTTAATTATAATCTAAAAAAGGAGGGATGAAAATGCGATATTTAAAGCTTGCTAATCTTCTACTTGCTACTTTATGCCTCGCTACCACAACGAGCAATTTCTTTAGCAAAGGAGAAGCAATTGTTAGTTTTGACAGAAAGAAACAAGTTTGGACATTGAGCAATTTACGAGTGGAAAGGAAGATAGCTTTTCAAAACGGCGGCTTATTTACCGTTTCCCTCAAAGATAAGCTTTCCTCCACTCAATATGTCTCTCGTCCTTCCCCGGAAGGATTCTTTAGTCTTTATTCCCCATCTAAATTAATCAATTTAATGCAGGGCTGGAAGTTAAGCGAGGAAAGACCTCGTGAAGGTTGGCAAATGCCCGAATATGACGACAGCAATTGGAGGGATATAAATCTACCCTTCCGAAGCGAAGAGGAGAATAAGACCTGGTGGCTGAGAAAGAGACTTCCCCTTGCTGAAAACGAGGTTTATCTTTTGGAGTTTCATAATGCAATTGATGACGAAGCCCTGCTCTATGTTGATGGAAAGTTGGTAAGGGAGGTAAAGGTGGAGGAAACGCCCTGGGCGAAGGATATAGCCATCCAAATCCCTCCGGGAAAGGTTCTCGCGATCGAGCTGCGGGGGCACGGTAGACCGAACGGCATTTACGGTCTTGTAACGCTAATCCCGTTAAGGGAAGTCCATACAATTGATTTGAGCAAAGACTGGGATTTGAGGGGCTACAAGGTTGCAAACAATAAGGAGGGGAAAGAGCTCATTATTTCGCTCAAAGGAAATGGAGCAAATGAGAATTGGGCAGTAGATGTTCATTACCAAGTTTATTCTGGAAACGAGCCTTGGTTCGCAAAATGGTTAGAATTAAAGCCTGTTAAAATATCGGAACCTTTGTTAGCGAGGAAGATATTATTGGAGGATATCTTTTTAGGGAGTGGGGATTATCAAGCAAGGGGCTTTCCTGGCACAAGCCTGGCAATCTGGACGGGAGATAAAGGGATAATCGGAGGCGTTGGTTCGGTCTTCGGCAGAAGCACATTTTCCAAGAATAGATTCCAGCTTCTCTGGGAATATGATGGATTGATTAGGGGAAATCTGACAACCCCCAAGGCTATTATAGCTTTCTTCCAAGGCGATGGGGCAAATGGAGCCTTTATCTATCAACTTTATATGGCTCATCACTATGTGAGAGCCACTCCCCAAAGCGTTCCGCCCCTCTATAATACCTGGTTTGGCTACTATAGGGACATAAATGAGAAAATTTGCGAGAAGATTATACCTATTGCGAAAGAGTTGGGATGCGAATATTTCGTTATTGATGATGGCTGGCAAAGGAACAACGGCGAGGATGTATATGGGGATTGGATAGTAGATGAGGCGAAGTTTCCCAGAGGTTTAACCTATATTAAGAAGCTTTGCAACCAACAGGGATTGCATTTCGGTATCTGGTTCGCTCCCATTATGGCGGCGCCCGGCTCACAGGTTGTGAGGGAACACCCTGAATGGGTGGTGAAAAGGGATGGTGAGATAGCCCATGAGTGGGGCTCTCGTTATGGGATGTGTCTCGGCTCCGATTATCTTAGCTCAATAAAAGAAAGGATGTTGCGATATGTTAAACAGGGTGTGGAGTTCTTCAAGTGCGATGATGGGCTATTGGAAGCGGGATGCACGCAACTGGGGCATAAGCATTTGCCCGGTTATTCCCTCGCTTCCCAATGGGAAGGTTGGAAGGAATTTTGCCAAAGTGTAAGGAATGTGAACCCGAAATTCATAATTGATAGGGGGTGGGAAGGTGGTCCTGAGGTATGTGATGTCAACGACGAAGGCTGGTTTGGAGATTGGGAGATAGGGTATGACCCGAACAGGCAAAAGGATGTGAGGTGGTGGTATAAAAATGCCGATGTTTATCGCATAACCCTTTGGGATTTGACCTTCGTCCGTCCGCCCTTCACTATCGCTTGGGAAACCCCCTGTCATTTACCGATAGGAAGAGAAGACATCGATGCCCTTGAATATCACTTTACCTCTATAGGAGCTTACATTTGCAATGTTGAAGTTCACGGCAGGTTGGATGAGATGACGGAAAGGGAAAAGGAAGTGATAAGAAAATGGGTTAGATGGAACAAGGAAAATCGAGATTGGCTTGCTTTTGCCCAACCCATTTTGGAAAGACCGTGGGACCCGAGGAATCCCAATTCCCAGCCTCATATTGATGGCGTTATGCATCTTCGCCCCCTATATAAAGGCAAATACGGGTATATTTGCCTCTGGAATCCCGCTGATAAGGAAGATAAAGCGGTTATAGAATTCGTGCCCAAGAACTACTTGATTGATATGGATTTTAAAAAGTTAGAGATAAGGAGCATAAAGGATGGGAGAAAGATTGGCTGGAGCAATGAAGGAGAGAAGCTGAGAATAGAAATCCCTATGCCACCCTTGAGCTGGGAGATATTGGAGTTAAGAAGCCGGTAGGATGATGGATTAGAGGATGAAACGGGAGAGGTCTTCGCTTTCCAATATATCGCCCAGTTGTCTTTGGACGAAGTTCGCGTCTATGATAATCCTCTGTCCCGCCAAGGAGGGGGCTTGGAAGGATATATCCTCCAAGAGTCTTTCCATAACGGTGTGAAGGCGGCGGGCTCCTATATCCTCGGTGCGCTCGTTCACGAGACGAGCTAAGCGGGCGATTTCCCTTATGCCATCCTCAGTGAACTGCAAATCCACACCCTCAGTGGCGAGGAGAGCCTGATATTGCTTGCAAAGGGCGTTTTCAGGCTCGGTTAATATCCTGCGGAAATCCTCCTCCGTGAGAGGGTCGAGTTCAACCCGAATGGGGAAGCGACCTTGCAGTTCGGGGATTAGGTCAGAGGGACGGGCGTTGTGGAAGGCTCCCGCGGCGATAAAGAGGATATGGTCTGTTTTAACCGGTCCATATTTCGTCTGAACGGTTGAACCCTCTACAATAGGGAGAAGGTCTCTCTGCACCCCCTCACGAGATACATCGGGACCAACTCCTCCTCCTTTTCCGACGACCTTATCTATCTCGTCTATGAAAACAACACCGAGGTTCTCCGTCCTTTCCCTTGCCTCCCTTCTCACCTCATCCATATCAATGAGCTTCTCCGCCTCCTCCGCAGCGAGGATATCCTTCGCCTCCCTTATCGTAACCTTCCTTCTCTTTTTCTGCTTCGGCAATATATTGCCGAATATTTCCTGAAAATCCAATCCCATCTCCTCAACTCCCGCTGGGGTGAAAACCTCAACTGCGGGAATTACCCTGCTATCCTCAACCTCTATCTCAATTATTTCGTTGTCCAATTCCCCGCTTTCTATCCTTCCCCTTGCTTCAGCCCTCTGCCTCTGCGCCACCGATAAGCGATAATTGTATTCCTCCTCGTTAAAGGAGCTTTCCTCTCTCCTGCCGAATAAAACTTGGAAAGGATTTGGGATTTGGGAGGGACGCTGGGGTAGGGGATAGAGAATATCCAACAAGCGTTCAATAGCTAAAACCCTCGCTTTCTCCTTAACTTCTTCCAACTTTTCCTGCCTTACCATCTGCACGGCGACATTCATCAAGTCCCTTATAATTGAGTCAACATCCCTTCCCACATATCCCACTTCCGTGAATTTCGTGGCTTCAACTTTAACGAAAGGAGCGGAAACTATTCTCGCCATCCTCCTTGCAATCTCAGTTTTACCCACCCCGGTGGGACCTATCATCAAAATGTTCTTCGGTATTACCTCCTCTTTAAGATTGGGAGGGAGAAACTTTCTTCTATAACGATTTCTCAGGGCAATCGCTACCGCTTTCTTCGCTCTATATTGTCCCACGATATACTTGTCTAATTCCTCAACTATTTTTTGAGGCGTTAAGTAAGCCATTGGGTCGTTCATATCAATCACTTCCTTCCATCGTTTCTATGAAGATATGGTCGTTGGTGTAAATACAGATAGAGGAGGCAATCCTTATCGCTTCCTCTGCTATCTTCTCCGCATCCAAATCTGTGTATTTGAGGAGGGCTTTTGCAGCTGCCAATGCGAAGGGACCTCCTGAACCTATCCCAATCACTTCGTCATCGGGTTCTATGACATCTCCCGTTCCGGAAACAACGAGGAGTTGCTTGCCGTCTGAGACGACAAGCAATGCTTCGAGCTGGCGAAGAGCCCTCTCCGTTCGCCATTCCTTCGCTAGCTCTACACAAGCCCTCAATAGATTCCCTTTATGCTCCTGCAGCTTCGCTTCCAAGCGGTCAAATAAGGCAAGAGCGTCAGCAGCCGCTCCCGCAAAACCAGCGATGACTTTCCCATTATACATCCTCCTGACCTTCCGAGCAGAGTTCTTCAATATTGTATTTTGGAAGGTAACTTGACCATCCCCCGCTATCGCTACCTTGCCATATCTCTTAACCGCTAATATCGTCGTCCCCTTCATCCTCTTCACCCTCTGGGATGTGCCTTCTTGTAAATCTCTTTGAGCTTCTCAACCGTTAGATGAGTATATATTTGGGTGGTGGCAAGGCTGGAATGCCCGAGAAGCTCCTGCACCGCTCTTAAATCAGCGCCTCTCTCCAAGAGATGGGTAGCGAAAGAATGGCGAATTGTGTGGGGTGAGGCGTAAAGGGCACTTAATTTTGCCAGCTTGCTAACTATCTTATGAATGCCTCTTACTGATAACTTCCCACCAAATCTATTGAGAAAAAGCGCCTCATTGGGTTTTTTTTCCAAAAGGGGGCGCGAATTTGAGAGATAATCCCTTAAAGCCTCCCTCGCTTTCTTACCAAGAAAAACAATCCTTTCCTTTCCCCTTTTGCCTTTAATCCTTACCTCCTCTCCCTCGTTTCTTACATCCTCTACTTTCAAAGAAGCAATCTCCGATACCCTCATACCGGTAGAATATAGAATCTCTATCAAAGCTCTATTGCGAATGCCGAGGGCGTCATCATCGGTAGAGGTTATCATTGCTTCTATATCTTTCACCTTTAAAAAGCGAGGGAGAGCCCTGCGCAAGCGAGGGGAGGAGACGACCAACATTACATTTTTTTTCAAATTGCCATTTCTAACAAGAAACTTGTAGAGGGAGCGAAGGGATGATAACTTCCTTGCTATGCTTCTTCTGCTGTATTTGTTCTCCTGCAATGTTCCTATGAAAGCTCTAATCAAAGAGACATCCACTTTCCCCCAATCAAAAACCTCCCTTTCTTTAGCGAAATCAGCGAACTGCAAAAGGTCCTCGTTATAGGCTTTGAGGGTGTGAGGTGAAAAACCCTTTATCTCCTTGAGATAATTTAGGAACTCCTCTATTTCCTTAAGCATTTCATTATAATTTTAGCAATATTATGGGAGAAAATCAATCACTTGTAGAATCCCATAACATATTAGACACTGAAACTCAAGAGGGGAAGAATTAGAGAGGGCAGTGTGTGGTTTTTGCGTATATTACCAAAGGAGGAGATGCGGATGTTATTTAGTTTTATCCCTTTTAATGGGATTGTTTGCAATCTCTCGCCTCCTACCTTTCCTTCGGCATTGTTGAATAATTCCGAAAAAGGAGGAAATGACCATTTATTTCCTACTATCAATTGCTAACAA
>JBMFMH010000064.1:0-10474 GCA_049970775.1 bacterium
TCCATTTTATGTTGACATTCTTCCGCTTCTCCCTATATCTTCAAATCTGTATGAAAGCAAAGGTCAATAGAGAGCTCTTCTTTTACCTCAATGCTTTCCTCGGCGATATCGCAGTTGGTTTGAACATCATCTGCGTCCCTCTCCTCGCCATAAAGCTTGGAGCCACACCCTTCGTCCTCGGCTTCACCGGCTTCTTAGCCTCCCTCACCTATCTCCTTTTTTCCCCTCTTTTCGGTAGCCTCTCGGAAAGAAAAGACCCTCTTTTCTTCACCCTCATCGGCTCCTTCCTCTTCGCCCTCTCATCTCTAACCCTTGTTTTCTTCCATACCATTCCCCTCATCTTCCTCGTTATGGGAATAGTTGGATTCGCCACGAGCATGCTTTGGTCTCCCCTTGAGGTTTGGATTGCAAGAACAACACGAAATCTCAAAATAGCAATCGGCTACTACAATCTATCTTGGTGCCTTGGTCTATCACTCGGCACCCTCCTCAGCGGATACCTTTTCCAAAAAAACTGGAGGTATCCTCTAATCGCCCTCACGATAACCTGCTTGCTCCTTCTCATTTTCCTTCTTTTATGTCCGAGAGTTCCCCCCTCCGTTAAGGCAAAGGAATCCTCCAAGGAAAAAGATGAAAGAAATCCCTTTGTCGTAGTGGGCTGGACAGCAAACTTCATAGGTTGGTTCACGCTTGGTGTTTTGCGCTATCTCTTCCCCAGATTAGCGGTTGATTTGCATATCTCCTCCTTCACTTTGGGCTCCCTCAACTTCTTGATGAGCATCTCCACCGCTATCTCCTCCTTCGGATTGGGTTATCTGGCATGGCTACATCGGCGGCTCTCCTTTCTGATAGCAATTCAACTCCTGATGGGTGCAGGGTTTATCATTATTTATCTAACAAGCTCGCTTCCCTTTTTCTATCTTTCCTTCTTCATTCTCGGCATATCCATCGGCGTTGCCTACTTCTTCAGCCTCTTTCACAGCTTGGAGGGCGAGGAAGGAAAGGGACAAAGAAGCGGTATCCACGAGTCAATAGTAGGAGCGGGCGGTTTGTTAGGTCCACTCACGGGCGGAATAGTGGCACAACATTTCAACATCCGAACCCCCTTCCTCCTTTGCACCCTAGTCCTCTTTATCGGCATCCTTTTTGAAATTATGTACTATTTGCATGGAAGGAGAAACAAAAGCAAAATTTGGGGAGTCTAAATAATAAACAGTAAAAGGAGGGTTTAGGGTTGAAAGAGCTTAGCTTTTCTCTATTGCTTGGTATCTTTTTCCTCGCATCCAGCTCCCCTATGGAGGGAGGTCTTTCTCAAAGGGTCAATGAATTCTTGAAAGGTTGCAAGCTTGCCAAAGCGGTTAGCTACAAGAATCTCACCCTCTTACCCATCGTCTCAGCTGAGAGCAAAAAACTGCCGAAAATCCTTACTTTAGATGAAGCCTCTAAGGGCGACAAGCTAGTGATATCGGAAGTCGGTGAGGGAGATGTCAACAGGGTTAGCATCCAAAACAACTCAAACGCTTATGTCTTCATAATGGCGGGAGAAATCCTCACGGGTTGCAAGCAGGACAGGGTGCTTAAATACGATACCCTAATTCCCCCTAAAAGCGAGAAGTTCATCGTTCCTGTTTATTGTGTAGAGGCTGGCAGGTGGCATTGGTCCTCGCCACGATTTGCCCCTGCTCCCGCAATGGCGAGCGTTAGCGTAAGAAGGAAAGCGGAGGTAGCGAAATCGCAAACAGAGGTTTGGGGTGAAATCTCCTATATGATGTCGGAGCTGTCGGCTCGGGTTCCAGGAGAAGCCCTGAAGGGAGTATACGATGTCCCCTTTGTGAAGGACGAGATGGAGGATTATTTCAAGGCTCTGAGGGAGATTCCCAGGGATTACCCTGACGCGAAAGGAGTTGCGGTAGCCATCGGAGATGAAATCCTTTGCGTTGATATCTTCTGCGAGAGAAGCCTCTTTGAAAACCTCTATCCCAAACTCTTAAAATCCTACATCCTTGAGGCGTTGGCGAAAAAGAAATCAAGGGGAAAAACAACGATGGACAAGGTGATGGACTTCCTTGAGAGCTTGAGTAAGGCAGATGTGGTGATAGGGGAGAAGCCACCAGCGGGTGATTTGCTGGAGATGGAGACACCGCAGGTTAAGGGCTCAGCTCTTGTTTTCCACCAACAGGTTATCCATCTCTCCGCTTTCCCCAAAAAGGAAGGCATCCAAGAGGTTCCTCCCATCTTTAGGAGATATCGCTAACATTCTGCTTAAAAATTCCCCACTCGTAGAGGGGTGCCAGACGCAGGCTGGCGGGGTGTTCCTTCGTCATTGCGAGGAGCGAAGCGAGGCTTCCCTTAGGGAAAGCCTCGCTTCGCTCGGCGCCCCTTCAAGGAAGGGGGATTAGGAAAATTCCACTCTCCTAAGGGTTAGTGAAGCAATCTCTTTAGACCGCAAAGCCAACTATATTACTCAACTCTATATTTCCTTTCCGCCTCATCCAAAATCTGCTATAATCCGTAAAAATTGCAAAATAAATGGGCATTTTATGTTTCGCTTTGCGCTTCTAATCACTATCTGTTTATTTTCATTCGGAGCAGAGGACTGGAAGGTCCTCTTCGGAAAAACCGATTTTATAAACAACGACATCTACCTTGACAACGCCGTTATCCTTTGGGGAAAGCCCGTTCCGGAAGACTTCGTCTTGGATGTCAAGGTTAAGATTATAGAGAAAAGGCAAAATGCCGAAGCCTGCATCTTAATAGGAGCTGTGAAGGACGCATCCCGTTTCTTCCAAATCTATATAGACCAACCCTCCAACTCACTTAGGGCAATCGCGATTGGAAATGGGAAATTCTCCTCCCCCGAAATCGCAAACATTCCCTTTAAAATAGAAATGGGGAAATGGTATGATTTGAGGGTTATCCATCATCGCAGGGAAATCCTCGTTTATCTCAATGGAAAGAGATATCTTTATCTTGGAAACATAAAATTGGAGGGCAAAAAGGTAGGTTTAAGGGTAGGAGATGGGAAAAGCGCCTTTTCCTCCTTCTCCCTCCGACCACTCAACCTGGAGAAAGAATATGAGCTCAATGGTGAGAAATTGAGGGTAGAAGTTCCTCTTTTAGTTCAGCCTCTTGAATCGTTCAAAATAAAAATAAGGCATCGTGGAGAAAAACCACTCAACTTTATCCTTTGCGATGCTAACGGATTTGAATATCTCCGAGGAACTCTAAGAAAGGGAATTAACGATTTAAATATTAGAGCTTTTGGCGCCTTAGGAACCCATAAATTAAAAATCAAAGATAAACGAGGGAAGGTGATTGAAGTGCCATTTGAAGTGGATGCGAATAGCCAAATAGAGACGGAAAGCGGTCTTTGGGACCAGCTGTTTAGGAATTTAAGGGCAACAGTTAAAAAGGACAGGTTTCTCTTCACTATTGATGGCAAAACGGTCGCGATGAATCCTTCTTGGCTCCGAGACCACATCCATGAGATGAAGGGATACAAGTGGTGGGAGGAAGATGTCCGCTCCGCCCTTGACCACTTTCTAAAAATTCAGCATCCTGAAGGTTTTTTCTACGAGATGATAATTCCTCCCAATGACCCCCACACCACCTTCGTTGACTCTAAGTACAGGATTATAGACGAGAAAAACAATTTAGCTTATGTAAGGCTTGAGATGGAGGCGGATATAGAGTATCTGATGGTTGAGGGGGTTTATCAAGCTTGGCAAGCGACGGGAGACGATGAATGGTTAAGGTCGGCACTGCCGAAGCTGATAAAAGGGATGGAGTATTGTATGAGCAGCCCCAAGAGATGGGATGAAAGATATCAACTCGTTAAGCGAACTTTCAGCATAGATACTTGGGATTTCACTTATGGGGTGCCAGCCAATAATAGGCGAATCGAA
Source organism: bacterium (assembly GCA_049970775.1). GTDB lineage: Bacteria > Armatimonadota > JACIXR01 > JACIXR01 > JACIXR01 > JACIXR01. Next base: position 3,906 of record JBMFMH010000064.1, read on the forward strand.
GAGGGAATGCCGATGAGCATTATGCACGGCGATAACAGCGGTATGTTTTATGCCTCAGTCCTCCTCTCAAGGATGTTAGAGGCTTTGGGCGAGAGAAATGAAGCAGAAAGATGGAAAGAGATAGCAAGGCATTTCAAGGAAAGAACAAATCAAGTTTGTTGGAACGGTAAATTTTACACCCATCAAATCCACATCAATCATGAAGGAGCACCTGGCGTGGATGAAAGGGAGATACTCAGCCTCAGCAATGCTTACGACATAAACAGAGGATTGCCAGACCATTCCCAAGCCATTAGCATAATCAAGGAATATCAAAGAAGAAGGGAAGCAACGAGGGGGGAATACTTCGCTGAGTGGTTCAGCGTTCATCCGCCCTATCCCCTTTTCAAAGCCCACGAGTGGATGAAGCCGGGGACATACATAAATGGAGGGATAGCGGGATTCGTCGCGGGAGAATTGGCTAAAGCGGCGCTTTGGCAGGGGGAAGAAAGTTATGGGATAGATATCCTCAGGAGAGTGGCGGAGAAAGTAAAGGAAGATGGAGAGATAGCGTTTCTTTATACTCCCGAGGGAAAGGACCAGGGTGGTGGACCAAAGGGGTGGTCGGCAGCGGCGGTTATTTCCGCTTTAATTGAAGGGCTGGCGGGGATAAGAGATGATGGAAAGCTATTGCGTAGGGCAACTATTGCCCCTCGCTGGGTAGCGGGAGGAGAAAAGGAAGCAAGGGTAATTGCCCGTTACGGGGCTTCGGGAGCTTATATCGCTTACGATTTTCTCCATAAGCAAGAGGAGAAAAGGATAGAAATGAATATCTCTTCAAGCGGAACGATTCCCTTTTTCCACATACTTCTACCTCAAAATAGTAGGTTAAAAAGCGTAGAAATTGACGGAAAAGGGTTAAAAGCAACCGAAACCCGGGTTGAAACAAGCCTTTATTGCGATTTCTCTCTTCAAAAACAAATCAACAAGGCACATATAGTTGTGGAATATGAATAAATTTGAGGAGGCGATTGGTTTGAGAACCGTATGTATCATCTTTCTACTTGCTTCTCTTACCATTTTTGGACAAGAAGTGAGTGGTCCGGTGAAGATATACGACACCGTTTACGATAAAGTCGACCCCGGACCTCCCTTTCAGGAGGCTCCTCGCCAATTAGAGGAATGGCTACCGCCACCTCCCTCCAGTAAGGAGAAAAACGCCGGCTTCATCCCCTATACCCGCCCCGAACCGTTTGATATAAAGCCCTGGAGCAAACCTAAACCAGAGGAACGCCTCTTGCGGTTAAACCACTCCCTGGCTATAGGAGAGATTACCTGCCTCTGGTTTGCACTTTATGCTCTTGAGCCACTTTCAAATCTTAACATCAAAATTAAACCCTTAAATCGGGGAAAAACTCCCGAAATTCAAGTTCGTTATGCCCATTTCTGGGCACAGAGGACGGATTGGCGGGGACGCACTTACTACATCACTCCGGAGCTTTTGCTTCCCTTAAGCAATGGTTACGCCCTTTTCCCTTCCAAAGGCGGAACCCTTGAAAAGCGAGCTTTGAACATCCCTCAAGGAGAAAGCAGGCTCTTCTGGCTCACCTTAAGGGCTCCTAACGACCTTCCCTCAGGGGATTATAATTTCCTTCTGCAAATCCAGGCGAAAGGGAAAAGCCCCTTAACTTTCCCCATTTCCCTCCACATTTATCCTTTCCAGCTTGTAAAGCCCGATGATAAGCGATGGCTACTATACAGCGACAGTTGGCTTTGGGGAAACCTTCCCGATGGTGAAGTGCTCCAAATCTTGCGAGATGTAAAGGAACACGGTATAGACGGTTTCACAGAACTTCCCTTTGGAAAGCTTGATTTAAGCGATTTGAAAGAAGGCATAGTGAGATATGACCCCTCACCGTTGCTGAGATTAAATAAACTAATGAAGGAAGTTGGCTTTAAAGGACCACACACAATTGGCGTCTGGGCGGAGGGAGAATGCGCTCAGGCTCTTGGCTTGCAGGTTGATTTTAACAAAGAATGGCCTGAAGAGTTAAAAGAAGCGGTTAGAAAAGTCGCTAAATGCGTCGTTGATACATTAAAGCCCACTAATCTGGATTGGCTCTTCTACGGTTGGGATGAGCCTGGTCCAGAAAACCTCGCCGCCCTCCAGCAATATCGCTGCTGGCACGAGGGTGGAGCGAGAACATATGTTACCTTTTATCAGAGGGAAACATACGATATAGCTGGACAATGGATGACCGCCCCCTGCTTCAGCGTTGGCTTGATAGCTAATGAGGAGACAGCGAAGTGGGTCCGACATCAATGTGATGTGCGCAGGCAGAAATTTTTCTGGTATGGGTCGGGCTGTTATTTGGGACAGGAAGGACGAATTTTCCCCAATCGTTACCTCACAGGCTGGCTTTTCTGGAAAACGAAAGCAGATGCCCAGGTTTCCTGGACATTCGTTCGTCCCCACGAGGACCCTTTCAACGATTTCGATGGGACGAATGTTAACAATGTTGAGCCTAAAGACCAGTGCACTGCTTATCCCTGGCTCGCCCGCCCAAACGATTATAAAAGCCTCCTTGAAATCATACCAACAATCCAATGGGAAGCAATAAGGGAGGGAATAAACGATTATCAATACGCCTACACATTGAATAAGATGGTTGAAGAAGTGAGGAAAAAGGCAAAGGGAAAAAATAAAGAATATCTTGAGAAGTTAGCAAAAGAATGTGAAGAGACCTTAAAGGCGGTCGAGGAAAGCATCCCTTGGGGAAATGAAGTCGGTAAAAGAAGGTATACGAACAAGGAATTACAGGAAGCAAGAACTCTTCTTGGCAAGGAAATAGAACGCTTGACTTTGGCTCTTAAAGGAAGGCGAAAGGTCTCAAAAAACGATGAGAGGGATGTAAAGCTACATATTGTTTTATTGCCTCCGGAGATGGCTGATATCTCACGAGAGGTTCCCCTGCCCGTCGTGAGTATTCCAAAGTTAGCTTCCTCACCGAAAATAGATGGGAATATCGGGGAGAAGGAATGGGCTGATGCGAGCATCGTGAGCGCTTTCTTTGATTCAGAAACGGGAAAACCTATGCCTCAAAACATAGGAACGAAAGCTTATCTTGGCTACGATGATGAAGCCCTCTATGTCGGCTTCCTGTGCGAGGGGGAAACAAAAAGAATCAAGGCTGAGAGGTGGGACAGGGATAGCGATGGCGTCTGGCAAGGCGAAGGGGTGGAGGTTTTTCTCGCTTCAGGGGATGAACCCACTCGCTATGCGCATATAATCGTGAACCCTGTAGGCTCTATTTTAGATGAGATAGTTTTTGATAGGAGCTGGAATCCCCAGATACAACTAGGGACGAGGGTAGAGAAGGACAAATGGAGTTTAGAGATGAGGATTCCTTGGAGCGTTTTGCCTTTCGCTAAAACTTCCTCACTTCGCCTCAACCTGTGCAGAAACCACTCCCTCATCAACGAGGAAACCTCTCACTGGGCTTGGTCCCCCACCTTCGGTTGGTTTCACAATCCCTCTCGTTTCGGCTTCGCCAAATTAACCACATCCCCAATAATCTTTCGTGAAATCCAACCCCCTACCCTTTACGGTGATGAACATTTAATAGTGAGGATTTTCAACAAGGGGAACCACAGCGAAAAAGTCGTGATGAATGGAAAAACAGTGGAGGTCCCGGCTAAGAGGGAAGTTCAGGCAAGGATAAAGGTGCATTCAACTATTGGTAAGCATATATATAAGCTCAATTTGAGATGGAATGGGCAAGAGGAAGAATGGCAGATTCCCTACTCAATACCTACTCCGTTTAAGACATTCTCCAAAGTCATTATCGCCAATGAGAAAGGAGAAGCATTTTTAGCTATCGCTTTGAGCTTAAACGAGGAATTAAAAAAGAAAGGCGGACTCGTTTTGGAGATGGGAAAACACAGATATCGCTTGCCGCTAAATGAAAAGGAAAGAATCATTCGCTTTCCCATCCGCTCGTCCGGGGAGGAGATTCGTCTCTATCTTTCCTTCCTTCCTCGTGAGAGCGTAAAGATAAGATTGTTTTCGCCTCCTTAAAATTTTCTTCTATATAGGGGTGCCAGACGAAGTCTGGCGGGGTGTTCCTTCGTCATTGCGAGGAGCGAAGCGACGAAGCAATCTCTTGCCTGCCCTTCCGTCATTGCGAGCGGTAGCGAAGCAATCACTCTTTTTAAGGCGAAAATACGAGATTGCTTCGGATTTCCTTTGGAAATCCTCGCAATGACGAAAGAGAAAGAGAATGTGAAGTCCAATATTTTATGGGATTCTACAACCCCTTTTCATATTCTTTTAAAAAGAATAAAATAATAATTACGATGGCGAAGATACTTGTGGTTGACGATGACAAGGATATCGTGGAAATCCTTTCCCTTTACTTACAAAGGGAAGGATATGAGGTTGTTCCCGCTTATGATGGGGTTGAGGCTCTCCGTCTCTTTCATAAAGAGAAGCCTCTCTTAGTTATCCTTGACATTATGCTTCCGAAGATGGACGGCTGGGAGGTCTGTAAAATATTGCGGGAGCGTTTTGATGTCCCAATTCTTATGCTCACAGCGAGAACAGAGGAAGCGGATAGGGTGTTAGGCCTGGAGTTAGGAGCGGATGATTATGTGGTTAAACCCTTCAGTCCAAGGGAAGTTACCGCTCGGGTAAAGGCGATTCTGAGGAGAAAAGAGAGACCACCCCAAATCACCACCATAGGTAAACTGACGCTGGATAGAACAGCTCACGAGGCGAGAATCGGGGAAAAGAAAATTCCCCTTACCCCTAAGCAGTTGGAGCTCCTCTATCTCCTTGCGGAGAATAGGGGGAGGGTTGTAAAGAGAACGGAGATTCTCAATAAGCTCTGGAAAGACGAGGATATCCCTCCCGATGAGCGTGCGGTAGACCAACATATAAAAAGAATCAGAGACCTGATAGACCTTGAGGAGGCGGGCGTGCGCCTTTCCACCATTAGGGGGGTAGGTTATAAGTTAGAAGAGATTTAGATGCGCATATTTGCTCGCCTTCTGCTCTCCTATTTTCTCGTTGTCCTATTCGCCACACTCACAATTGCTTTCGCAACGACTTACTTCCTGAGCGATTATTATAAGAAAACAAAGGAAAGAGAGCTTGAGGATTTAGCGCACGCTATCGCTCTCCGTTATTCCATCATAAGGGAAAGGGAAAGTGAGAAGGAGGCGCTTAAATTCCTTGAGCAAATGAGCCAATCCACTGGCTATCATATCTGCTTCACACCTTCCACGCCAACCCAAGTGAGCGTGGAAATTGAAAGGGGGCATATAAGATGGGGAGAAATATGTATGCCTCCCTACCTAGCGATTTCCGTAGCCTCGGATGTTAAAACGAGGGGAGGGAAAACTATCGGAACCCTCGCCCTTCATGCCTCCGTAGCCGAGGTCAACGCTCTCATAAGATATCTCCAAAATATAGTTATAGCATCAGCTATAGTTGCCCTCCTCCTCTCCTTCCTCCTTGCTTTGTTCCTTTCCCATAGCATCTCCTCACCGCTGGGCGATTTGGAAAAAGTTGTGCGTAGATGGATGGAGGGCGAGCTATCAGCAAGGGCAGAGAAAAAAGCCAGCGGTGAAATAGAAAGTCTAAGAGAAGCCTTCAACACATTGGCGGAAGAATTGGGGAAAAGCATTGAAAATGTAAAAGAGGAAAGGGATAAGCTTTCCACCCTATTCTCCGTCCTCCCTGAAGGGGTTATAGCCTTAGAGGAGGGAAAGGAACCTCTCCTCAACGCCCGTGCCTCCGAGCTCTTCCCGGAAGGGATTCCCAAGGAAGTGATAGAGATTATTGAAAAGGGAAAGGAGGGAGAAAGAAAAGAGGAGATAAGCTTAGGTGGCAGGATTTTTCTCATAATATCCGCTCCCCTCTTGGAAGGGAAAGGGACCGTGGGAGTTGTGCAGGATATAACGGAGATAAGACATTTAGAAAGGGTGAGAAGGGATTTTCTCACCGATATATCTCACGAATTACGAACCCCGCTATCTGCTATCAGGGGTTATATTGAAGCGATTATAGATGGAGTAGTTAATGAAAAAGAAGAGAAAAAGTATCTCGGGAGAGCGCTTGAGGAGACGATATATCTCTCCAACCTGGTTGATAACCTTCTTGAACTCACGAGGGCAGAGACGGGCAAGCTCCAACCGAGAAAAGAAGTGGTGGATGTGGAGGCAATCGTGAGGAAGATAAAAGAGAGGTTAGCTCTTATGGCTGAGGAGAAAGGAGTAAAGATTAAAGTAGCAAAAAACTTTCCCAAGGTCATAGGGGACAGAGAGATGACGGAGAGGGTGCTTTTGAATCTAATTGAGAATGCGGTGAAATACAACAAGGAAGGAGGAACGGTTTTTGTTGATTTTAAGCAGAAGGATGGCGAGTTAGAAATAAGGGTAAGCGACGAGGGGGAAGGCATTCCCCAGGAGGAGCTTCCCTATATCTTTGAGAGGTTTTATAAAACGGATAAAGCGAGGGTGAAGGGGAGTGGGATGGGCTTGGGTTTAGCGATAGTGAAGAGCTTAGTTGAGGCACAGGGTGGCAAAGT
>JBMFMH010000065.1:0-10197 GCA_049970775.1 bacterium
TTTTTTCATAACTATCTCTCACTTCCTTCCGTCTCATCTATTAAGGCGGGTTCAACATAAAGGGTCTTCTCCCTCGTGTAAATCACGAACCCCTTCTCCCTCTTTTTCGGTTTCCTCACATATTTTCTGAGCGTCCAATCCACAGGGACTATCCCCGCTCCCCTTGCGGATGAAAGGTAAGCGGCCAACTGCGCCGCTTCCCTTATCGTCCTCATCGGAACCTCTTTCTTCCCCTCCCTCTTTATCACTATATGCGCCCCCTTCACCCCCCTCGCATGCAACCATATGTCATCAGGAGATGAGGAATTCAATAAAAGCTCGTTCTGTCTCGCATTCTTACCATATAGAATGAGAAATCCGTCGGAGGAGCGAACGCTCGGAAGGGAAGGTTTTTCCTTCTCCTTTTCCTTCACCTCCACAATTTCCCCCTCCCTCAAAGCCTCCAATTCCTCCAAGCTCTCGCTCCTCATAACCTTTTCGTATCTTTCCTCCAAAACCTTCAGCTCCTCCTCTGCCTTCCTTATCCTCTCTTTCAATTCCTCCACTGCCTTCTTGCCTTTCCTGTAAAGCTGAAAATATTTGTCCGCATTCTGTTGGGGATTTAGCTCCTTAGAGAGGGGAATGGTGACTTTCTTCCTCTCCTCGTCAAAGATATTCTCAAGGGTAACGCTTTCCATTCCTTTCCGGATTAAACGGAGATTGGCGAGAATCAACGAGCCCCATTGATAATATCTCTCCACATCTCCCCATTCCTCAAGCGCTCTCTCGCAGTTCTCCTTTATCCTCCTCCATTTATCCATCTCTTCCTCTATTTCTTTTCTCAAGGAATCCCGCAGATTCTTGAACCTCGTTTCCCTCTCCTGCAAAATATGGAACTCCTCCACCGCCTCGCTCATACTTTTTCTCTCCTCAAACTCATAGGGCTGAACCGTCTTGAGAGCCCAATAACCGATTAGCTCACCATCTTTCTTCAGGATAATCGGCTGAAAATCCTCTCGCCTTACTCTATCCCCTATCTCTCGCCAAGCATTGTAAAGCCTCATCAGCTCATCGGGACTGAGGGGCAAAAAGGCTTTGGGGGAGAGTTCCGCCCTCGCAAGAATCTCCTCTATGAGATAGGGGCTCATTCCCTGATAGAGATTCATAAGCGCCTTCCCCAAATCACCCTCTACCAAATCACGAGCCATTTCCTCCTCGCTTAGATTGAGGGGGTTTTTCCTCGTGAATGTAGGTGGAAGCTGGTAAGGGAGACCGGGGAAAATCTGCCTCTTACTGCTCATCTTCTCATCAACTAATTTCAAAGCCCCTTTAATCTCCCCTCCTTCAACCAGTATTATATTGCTATGCCTTCCCATTATCTCCACAATAAGCTCCGCCCCCCTTGAGAAACGAAACCTCGCTATCCTTTCAAATTCTATCTGCTCCACCTCCTCAAGGAAGCTTCCCCTTATGTATTTCCTCAATTGGGCGCAGAAAGAGGGTGGAGCAGGGGGATTGGGATATTTCCTATCGGTAAAATGGATTCTTTCAGCGTTTGGCTCAAGTGAGATGAGAATATCGCTTGACAGAACCATTGAGATAACGATTGTATGGGGGAAGGGCTGATAGATATTCTCCACCCTTTTTTTGAGGGCTTTTCCTCTTATCTCCTTGAGAACAGCGGATAAAACGAGGCTATCAAATCTCACGGAACCTCGGAGAACTCTTGAACCTCCAACCCTGCCTCCCTGCAGGCGAACTTCAACTCGTGGATGAAATCCCCAAGGATGGCGCAGAGATGATTAGCCCCTACAATCTGAACGAGCTCTTTCCTGCTAACACCTAAGTCAATCGCAATGTGTGGCCAGGTATTTCCCCAGAGGATGTTCTTCTTTATCTCATCCCTCATAGGGAGGGCTTTACCGATTCCCATCTGCATAACATACTCTCTATCAATCCTCGTTAGGCGGGCGACGGTGAGGATACCTTCTTTCCCATCGTAGCCGAAGGCTCCTCCCGATTTCCCCTGACATTGGGGAGCGATTGTTAGTTGAGGGAGGGTTACCTCAGGGGAATTTGAATGGGAGGCATAAAATAGGGAGGAAGCACCGCAATTTGAGATAATGATATAATCATCGCTTATGTATTTGAGGTCCCCAAAGAGGGATGGTGTGGAAGGCTGAAGCCCTTCCAAAAGGGCGCAGGTTAGCAATCCCTTTATATCTCCCTCGCAGACCGTTGCTATGGGCACTCGCTTCCCCTCACTATCCTCTCCAAATGGAAGGAATGCGGGAAGAGAACAAGCATCAACACCGTATTCCTCCGATAGTTCAGGCTGACATTTGATGGAAACTCCTATGATTCTTTCCCCCTTCAATTCCTCCAATCTATCCCTGCTGGCAAGATAAAGGGCTATCTGCTTTCTTAGAACCTCCTCCGTGAGCATTTTCCCATCGTATTTTATCTTCGCCCCCTTTTCCCTCAACCAATTGATGAACCTATCCACCCTCTGGGGATTATTAGCCAATATGTCCTCCGCCCTTCTTATGAGAAGATATTGGTCCTCGCTCAATATATCGCCAACGAGGAAGCTCTTTAGATAGGGGATATCATCTTGTAAATGCTCCATCCTCAGGCAATAAGAACCTCCCCAAAGCAGAAGGGATGATTTCCTCAATCTTTGAAGGGCAAGCACACCCCTTGCCCACTTAGCCACTTCCTCCTTATCACCCAAAACCCTGTGATGAGTGAGGGATATTCCCGCTTCCCAGAGGGAGGCGCCAACGGCGGAGAGGCAGACGGAGCCAGCCCAGGTAGGGTCAGCTTCGGCGAAAAGGAGGACAGGAAGCCCAAGGGAGCGAACGAGGTTAAGAGGCAGTTGAGGTTCAGTCCAGTGCCATAATCCAAGAACGAGGCAGTCGGCTGAATCCCTCTTCAGGATTTGCCCCGCTTTTTCCACTTCCTCAGTTGAGCGGATGCCGAAGAACTCGCTTTTCCCTTTCACTTCCTCCATTGGGTCAACGAGGGAAAAGCCCTGCTGGATGAGGAATTCCTTCAATTGATTATGGTGTTCCCTTATATAATTTTCCCTTTCCTCGGCGTAGGCAGTGGGGCGAGGGTCAGTAAAGGAAACAATGCCTATCTTCATATAGGTTAACCTCCTCTCAAAGAATTATTAAATCTCTCAACGATTTTGCTGACGAGCTTCAACCGCTCATAAGGGGTATCTGGAGGTGGCTCATCCGATACACCTAAAATCAGGCGTGGATAAAATAGCTCTATTATTCTCTCCGTGGTTTTTATCAGCTCCTCCTCAGGGTAATGAGGAAGGAAAAGGAGGGCGGGGATGCCGTCCAAGAGAACGAGCTCTCCCATTGCCTCCTTAAGCTCCTCAAGCGTAACATCCCCTTGGGGGATGGGGGTAGCTGCCTCTATGCCATCGCAATGGGTTTCTTTGAGATAGGGAAGCAGGGGCTTTAGGGAACCATCCATATGTATATGGGTGAATTTTCCCGCCTTTTTGAACCTTGCATTCCATTTTTGATAATAAGGGATATGATATCTTTTGAAAAGTGAAGGGGAATCCAAATTGGCATCTATGTTCTCTCCGAAATTGAAGATTGGCAGAGGAGAGGAGATAACAACATCAAGCATTCTATCAAGCGATTCCTCCGCCACACCAAGATAATGCTCCATCTCCTTTGGGTAATCGTTGAGGGCATAAATAGTGTTCTCAAATCCCATATAGGTAACGATGAGTTCCTGCAAGGGGGAACGAGAGAAAAAGCACTGGGGAACACCCCTCTCGCCCACCCTTGCCAAATCCTGCTCAAGAACGGATTGCTCAAAATAATATTCAACATCTTGAAGGATGAACTCCAAAATCTTCAAATCCTTGATGTCCTTAACCCTGTACTCCTCGGGGTAAGCGGAGAGATTGTAATGGGTGAAGCGAAGGACTTCTCTTAGAGAGCCGATGGGCGTCTCCCAAATTTGCACAAGATGATTATCATCCGCCCAATAGGCTCTATGCTTTACATTTTTATGACGCACCCTTATGGGGTTAGTGAAATAGCGGATGGAAGCATTGAGGTCGTCGTAGACATCCTCCAGTGTAGCGTTCTTGAATTGAGGAGGGAGAGTATCCCTTTTTTGATTTACCCAAAACCAAAATTCAATGCGTGGCTGCCAAACCACCCCTCCTGGTTCTTCTCCTTTGAAAACCTTCAATATCATCTCCTTGAAAGCCATCCCTTCAACCTCAAATTACTCCCATAAGTATTTTCTTGCTTTTAGGCGGTAGCTCGTCTATGTTTTTTATCTCGTATTGAAGACCTTCCGTATCGGTTATAATTATATGCCCATCCTCCACCTCCTTAACGCTCTCGTGGAGGGAGGGAGTGGAAAACTCTTTTATCCCCCTATCCGTTTCAACCTTCCATTTAGAACCGCCGAATCTTTCCTTTATCCAGAAAATCTTTTTGATTTGGGGGATAAAGAAAACTATGTCCAACTCCTCACGGATATTTCTTTGGGATTCCTTATCCAGCTTATTCAAATCCTCAACCATTCCGATTTGCTTGCCCTGTTCCGTGAGGAAAACGATGTAATTTTCTGGGTTTGTTAGGGGGAAAGCTTGCTTGACCCTGATTGGATAATGCACTTCCTCCCCATACCGCAGTTCAAGCGCACCGCCTTCCCGACGGATGACCCTCACCTTATGCGGCTCCAAAACCCTGATTTGCGATTTCTCTCGCTCAAACGCCGATTGCAACAAGGCGGGACATCTCCCTCTGCAGCTTCACGAGCTGATAGTAGATTCCTTTCTTCTGGAGGAGTTCCTTATGAGTTCCCATCTCCGCTATCCTACCATCTTCAATCACAATCAATCTATGGGCATTGCTCAATGTTGAGAGGCGGTGGGCGATGGCGAATACTGTCCTCCCCTGCATCAAGCGGTCAAGCGCCTCCTGTATCTGCTTCTCCGTCTCGGTATCAACGAGGGAGGTCGCCTCGTCCAGAATGAGAATGCGAGGATTCTTCAAGATAGCCCTCGCTATAGCAATCCTCTGCCTCTCCCCTCCCGATATCATCACTCCCCTCTCGCCTATCGGCGTATCGTAGCCGTAAGGAAGATTCATAATGAACTCATGGGCATTTGCCGCTTTTGCAGCCTCAATAATCTCCTCCAAAGTGGCGTCTGGCTTGCCATAAGCTATGTTCTCTCTCACCGTTCCAGCGAAGACATAAGCATCTTGAGGAACAATCGCTATTTGATTACGAAGGTCCCTCAACTTGATTTTCCTTATATCCACTCCATCTATGAGAATCTGCCCCTCCTGCGCCTCGTAGAACCTGCATATCAGATTGATTATCGTCGTCTTACCCGCCCCGCTTCTCCCCACTAATCCGATTATCTCCCCCGGCTTCACCTCAAAGGAGACATTGTGGAGGACGGGAAGATACCTATCGTAACCAAAGGTTACATTGCGGAACTCCACCCTCCCCTCAATGCGTGGCATCGGAATGGCATCCTCGTCATCAAGCACCTCAGGAGGAGTGTCTAAAATCTCAAAGATTCGTTCCGTGGCAGCGAGGGAACGATTAAGCCAATTTATCACTCTTGTAACCGCTTGAATTGGTCCGAGAATCATAAATGTATAAGAAATGAAGGCTTGCAAGGTTCCCATCGTCATATTGTTTTGACCGAGGATGAGCTGCTTGCCGCCGAAATACCAGACAAGAAGGGGAGTTGCCCCGAAGAGGAAGAAGAGGGGAGGCATATAGGTTGCCCAGAGCTGTTCAGCCCAGATAGTGTTTTGGGTAAGCTCGCCTGCCCTCTCCCTGAACCTTTGCGCCTCCCTCTCCTCCTGGGCGAAAGCTTTAACCACCCTAATCCCAGCAAGGGCGCTGTTCAAAACGGCGATGACCTTGGACCACCTATCCCAAACTCTATGGAAAAGATGATGGATTTTCCTCCCCATCACCCTCGTTAGATAGGCAACGAGAGGAGTCGGTATGAGAACGAGGAGGGCGATGCGCCAGTTGAGGGAAATCATAATCGCACCGATGCCCAAAAGGAGGACCAACTGGGAAAAGAGGAAAGGGATATGCCAACCGAGGAATTCCTGCAGGGCACCAGTGTCCTGGGTAACTCTGCTCATCACCGCTCCTACTTGCCTCTTATCGTAGTAGCTGACGCTTAAAAATTGGAGATGCTCAAACAATTGTTTCCTGATATCAAATAGGACATTGTTACCCAAAAAGGCATATATCCTTTGCTGAAAGATGTTCAATAGCATTGAGCCGATTCCCAAACCAGCCATCAGGAGAACATAGGCTTTGAGCAACGCCAATCTCGTGTCGGTGGGAACAGGCTCACGGACAACAAGGGCTCTATCAATCATATTCCTGCTGACGAGGGGCGAGATTACCTCAAAGGCTGTTCCCAATAGGAGAAGGGAAATCAGAAGAAGGATGGTAGGATAATAGGGTTTGATATAGGAGAGCAGTCTGCGGACAACAGCCCCCTTTGGAGTGCATTTGGGGCAAACTCCCGAGACGGGGTCAACGGGAAACCCACATTTGGGGCATACCTTCCTTGTTTCTTCCTCCGCTAAGATATCGGGAGGGATTTGTCCTTCCTGTAGGAGCTTCCCTAGGGCGTTTGCAGCTATCTGAAACTTACGGGCAGTGGCGGTTGTGAAGCGGATGAGACGCATTTCTTTGCCATCGGAAAAGGCAGATAAGAAACCACCACCTATGCCAATCTCCGCTTTGAAGGATTGATAATCCTTTAGGGAGAGTGTTTGAAGGACTCTCGGCGTCTGGTCCAGGGAAACAATGAGCAGCTTTTCCCTCGTTGCTATAAGCCAAGTGGAGGAAAATTGCCCCTTCTCATTGAGGTCGCTTTGGAGAGCGAGGAGAACATCTTCTTCCCTTATCGTTAGGTGTTTGAGCAGGTCCTTAATAGGTTGAGGCAATTCTTCTTTCAAGGGCATAATTAATCACCTTTAACCCATTATAGTTTTTGATTTAGACAAGTCAAGCAGTTGGACAATCTGTTATAATAATATAGATTTATTAAAAAGCCATATTTCGGTAAAGCAAAATGAAGCAAACTTTCCTAATCGCTTTTTGTCTTTGCCTTTCAATCGTAAAGATTGAAGCTAAAAAAATCACTTATGCTACCTGGTTGATGATTTGGAACGGTAGCGACCAAAAGCACTGGTGGAAACCCACTGATTACTTATCCGCTACCGATTTTCTGGGCAAGTATAAGTCCATAGATTGGACACAGGAAGCATTTATAAGGGATATGATAGAAGCGGTCAAAGGGGCGGGCATTGAAGTATTGGTGTTGGATTTGACCAATGGTTGGGGATGGCTAAACAGCAGGGTATTGTTCATTCAGAAATTGTGTCAAGAGAAGGGGCTCAAAATATGCATTGCGGAAAACAGCAATGGAAATGTGAGAACATTTGAGGAACATTGTAGGGATATATGGGAGCTCTTTGCTGGTCCAAAAGCCCCTTATTTTTCCACATATTTGAGGATAGAGGGAAAGCCGGTAATCGTCTGCTATGCCATAAGAGAATGGTATAACGCCTATAGGAGAAGTAAGGGAGAGTATAGTAGCAAATTCAATCTTGTCTGGGCTTCCGGGGAGGATTCCGATTACGGCAAATGGGGATGGCAGTTAGAACCCTGGGTAGGACCTATGCCCTCGGAGGATGCGGTATTCGTCACACCATCCGTTAAATGGAGCAATGAGCAGGAATTTTGGCGGTCTTCCATAGCTTGGCTGGATTATACCTTCAAAATCGGTTTGAGCAAAAAGCCAAAGTTTCTCATTGTGGGTTCATTTGATGACATCGCGGAAAGAAACGCCTGGCTCCCCTGCGATACCTCAAGATGTTCCACACCTATGCAGATGCGGGATATTTGGGGAAAGGTCAGTTTCGATTTTTACTATAGGAGGGTTAAGGAATGGATACGGGGTAAGCCGAGCACGATTAAGGGAGGGATGGTTCCCGATGGTTGCTATCAATTCTCTGCTCCCAATGGGAAATTTCTAAGAATAGCCGATATAAAAGGTAACCCGGGAGCAAATCTCGTTTTAGGTGAGGAGGATTATTTATTCACGAGATTTATGGTTTACCACATAGGCGATAATATATATAGGATAATCTCCCCCAATTACGGTTTGGCAGTTGAGGCTAGCAAGGAAGGAGGAGATGAACAAGCTCTTCGCCTTTGGTGGAACGATGAGGGAAACAGCCAAAGATGGAGGGTGGAAAAGAGAGGTTCCTTTTATCGCTTCATCAATCTTGAGACGGGGAAAGCGTTGAGCATAAATGGGCAAGAGGAATGGCGGTTGAAAGCAATCTTCCACCTCGCCGAGGAATGAGTTTATTTGAACTTTTTCTTCTAAATTTCGTCTTAAATATGTGAAAGGCTAGCTGTTTTCCTCGCTTTTTCCCTTGCCCGGCTGAGTGAGGCGGGCGAGCTGAAGCTCGCCCGCCTCACTAATTTCGCTTTCTCCCAAACGCTTACTTCACGCTGTAGCTCTCAAGTTCTTCTACTTGGCTGCTGCTGAATGTCGCCGTCCCGGTCTTGCCACTCTTTGTGTCCTTGAAGTCCGCCGAACCTTGATACTTGAACTTGAACTTCACCATCCCTACATCCAAAGCCGACCATATGGTCAATGTGCCGCTGAAATTGTTAACCTTCAATATCTGCACATAGGAGGGAACGGAAAACTGGGGATTGCTCAAAGTAATGGTCACCTTGTAGCAATCAAATGTGCCTGCGGGAACGGTTACCTTTTCGATGGACGGGGCAAGGGTCGCCACTGCATCAGCGAGAAAACTTAACTCTACTACATCCATTGAGTCGCCAAGCTTTCCAACTGCCCAAGAGCTCATACCTGCCTTCGCCAAAATAGGTGGCTGGGGAAGCGCATTTATATCTTCCCAAGTCCCTTGGGTGTCTGGGTTGGTGTAAGGCGGAGGTATGTTTGGATTCGGATGCCAATCTTGGAATCCCCACAATTTGATTTCACCGTTTTGATTGGTCCAGAACTCTCTGTCAAAACCATCGGTTTGATATGTTTGCCCATCTTCTGTTACCGGACCAACCGTGTGGTGCTGGCGTATCACGACGGGCTGAGGGAATTCCTTTCCGGTATATGTGCCTGTGATATTAACTATTTCGGTTCTATCAGTAGTTTTTGTGTGCTTATCACCCACTGTGGTGCTAAATGTTTGGTCTTTCTTCTCCGAATACACCCATTCGCTGCCTTGGGTCAAGGGGAAACAGCGCTCAATTTGCTGCGCTGTTAAAACCAGCCAGGTAACAGTGATGTCAACCGAAGCCTTGACATTTTCCGTGAAGATTGCCCAGACCTTGCCTGACCCCGGCTTCTTAGCTGTGAAGTTGCCATTTTGGTCTATCGTGCCGATGTCTCCAGTGGTCGTAACACACCAGGTAGGTTGAAGGTTTAGGGGATTTCCATTGGCATCGTAAGCTGTGGCTTTGAATTGATAAGTGTTGCCCACGAGATAAGAACCATTAGGTCCATCAGGTGTAGGTGGGAATATTTTTGCTGACGCAATCTGGATACCTCTTGGCACTAACCGAATTTCTATCTTGACCGTTCCAGATGCGATAATGGTTAACTCCACTGCTTGATAGCTTCCGTCAGGAAGTTCAACACGAAGGGTATACTGACCGGCGTTAGCAGTTAGGGAGAAAGACCCATCTTCCTTGGTAGTCGTTTTAGCAACTGGAGAAGCTTGTCTGCTCTTCGTAGGGAGAAGTTCCACGGTAGCATTTGGCACGCCTTGTTGGGGATTGGAAGCATCCACAACCTTTCCTTCAATCGTGGTTGTCGTTGGTGTCGTTGGTGTCGTGGGTGTCGTGGGTGTCGTTCCGCCTCCGCCACCTCCGCATCCGCTGAGCAGAGCCAGGATAACACCAACGCATAAACCTATCCATACTTTCTTCATCTTTTTACACCTCTCTTTTGTTTTTTAAATTTGCCTCCTATCTGCGTTTCCGGTCTTTCCGGCGAGGAAGGGGCAGGGAGCGAGAACCCCTCCCTCCTTTCCAATCACTTGCTTGGCACCACCTCTTTTCATCTACTCTCATAAATAAAGGAGCTCCAAGCCTTTCCGAGACTTGGAGCTCCTTCTTATCCTTAGACGAAAGACCAAA
>JBMFMH010000066.1:0-10139 GCA_049970775.1 bacterium
CCAGCACCCGGCATCATTCCTGGCATACCACCCATTCCTGAGGGGATTGTTGCCCCCTTTAGCTCCACAGTTGTTTCCTCCCCATCCTCGCTTTTCAGTATGACTTTATCAGATTCTATTCTCTCAACCGTAAAACCCTCAACACTGTCTCCCGGGCTGACGATGAATGAGCGTCCATTAGCCCCTTCCAAAAGCGCGTATACTCCTTGCGATACTGCTACGCCAGCCATTCTCGTAAAGGGAACTTGAATTGTAGCAGTTGCCGGCATTGGCATCTTTTGGGGGGTAAGGCGAGGAGGAGGAACGATATCAATCCTTGCCAATCTCTCCTTTACCGCCTTGGGGATAGGGATGGCAAAGGGGTCTGCCCGAGAAGGTTCTTTCGGAGGTCCAGCTGGAACCTTCCTCGTGGGTTTAGCAGCTTCTGCTTGTCCCGGCATACTTACCATACCCATAGGGGCACCTGCTCCCATCATAGCCGTAGGCCCCATTCCCGGCATTCCCATACCCGTCATACCGCCAGAGGGCATATTTCCTCCCTCTGGGGTGTTTCCGCCGGATGGCATATTCCCACTCATCCCCATCATTCCCATCATAGGGAAGGGTGGTCTATTGCCTCCTGCACCTGCCGGTTTTCTTAAAACCAAAAGCAGGACAATCACGATAATGACGACGGCGAGAGCTCCACCGATAATCAATTGGGTTCGCCGGTCGCTGAGGTCTATATTTACATTTCTCAATTTTTGGAATGCCATTTAAATCACCTCCTTTCTTATCTTGCTCTGCCTCCCATCATACCGCTCCCCATCGGCATATTGCCGCCAGCGGGCATATTTCCTCCCATAGGTGCTCCGCCACCCATTGGTCCCTTCATAGTGCCCACCATCGGAGGCATTGGACCACCAGCGCCTCCCCCCATTGGTGGCATTCCCATCATTCCTCCAGGAGCGGCACCAGCCGCGGGCGCTGCTTCTCCGCCCTTTGGGAAATAGTAAACGGTTAGGCTGAAGGAAGCGGTTACGGGGCTAGGACCTGTTATGCTCAGACCGGGAAGAAGTGCTACCCGAGGAAATTTCGGCATCTTGTTCTTGAGGAAGTTGAGCAGAGCTGGGAAGGATGCCATAACCGAGTAGTTCCCGAGATTAATTGTGTAGATATCAGAAGGGATAGCGGATGGGTCAGTTGGGGGAGGAGATACCTGAACTGGGTTGAGAAGGATTACCCCTGAATTTCTGAAGAAATCCTCCACTTTCTTACCCAGCACCTTGTTATGTTCAGTCCAGAGGGCGAACATAGCTTGCATTCTATTTTTAAGGTCAATTGGAATCATCTTTGTTTTCTCGTAATACGCCAGCTTTGCTCCCTCTTTTACTTTTTCTTCCTTCGCCTTCTTGAGGTCTGCTTCAGCTTGTGCTCTTTGATTAACGATTGCTTGTGTGTCTTGTAGCTGTTTTTGAAGGGCGGAAAGCGTCTTATAGCGTGGGCGAATGAGAAGGAAGAACATCGCTCCAGCGAATATGAGGAAAGCGAGAAGCCCCGCTATCAGAACCTGTTGCCTTGTTAGCTTCTCTATTTTTATCATCACAATCCCTCCCCTCCTAATTCTCGTTCCATCTCTTGTCTCTGTTGTAAGCCTGGTAAAGCACCTCTTCTTTCAGCAGGAGCCTTTGCTGCTGGAGCTGCTTGTGGTGCACCTGCTTGAGGAAGCATCCCCGGAGCTCCTACCCCAACCATAGGTGGCATCATTCCAGCGGCAGGAGCGGCTGGCGCTGCTGTAGGGGGAGTGGGAGGCGTTAGTGGTTCCATAAGATAGCAAACCACACTGATATTTATCGGACCACCCGCTTGCGAAGTCATACCTCCCGCTGGTGGCATCATTCCTGGCATACTGCCCATCATACCAGGCATACCGCCTCCCATTGGACCCTTGCCCATCATCCCCGGCATCCCACCCATCCCAGGGGTTGCCCCAGCGGAGGAACCGTAGCCAGGTATCCCGCTGATTTGAACATCTGCAATTTGGGGACAGCGAAGCAGGTTCTGTAGATAACGAGCAACATCCTCAACTGAATTAGTGTACCCTTGAATGCTAACAGTTGTAATTGGTTGTCCACCACCTCCGCCACCTACACCACCCATCATTCCCGGCATACCACCCATCATACCAGGCATAGCGGAGCCCGGCATACCCCCTGCACCCGGCATACCCATAGGGGCTTTCCCCATCATCGGACCCATCCCCCCTCCTCCACCTCCGCTACCCAATTGCAGGGAAGTGTAGATAACCTTGGCATAAGTATAGCGACGGATGGCGTCAAGGAGATTTGCTAATTTAACGGGAAAATTCATAGCATCTTCAATGAACTTTGTCTTCGCCTTTATCGGTTCTATTTCAGCCCTGATGTTTTGTGCCTCGGTCTGTAGGTTCTGCACCTCTTGGGCTTGAGCTTTTGCTGTTTCAAGCTGTTGACCTACATTATATCCCTCGCTTGAGACCCTATTATACCAGTAAGAAAAACCCAAAAGCTCCAAGCCCAAGAGGATAAAGACGAGGATTAAAAGCTTTCTAACGATTTTCCTTTCTTTTACATAAGCTGGCAAGAGGTTGATTTTTATCATAGTTTTCTCATCTCCTCCTTTTAAACGAAGTCCCTGACAGCTAACCCAATAGCAACGGAAAAGAGGGGTGATATTTCCTCAAGATAGAGAGGGGAAAGACGAGGGTTAATCTTGAGTCCCTTGAGGGAATTGCCTATCTCAACTGGAATAGCGAGCTCTTGGGAGAAAAACTTGTCAATGTTCTTTATGAGTGCTCCTCCGCCGCTAACCACCATTTTATCTATTTGCATTTCTCCTGTCCTTTGTCTTATATATTCAAAGGAGCGCCTCAATTCGTTAACCATATCACCTAAAACGGGGAGTATGGCTTCAAAGACTGATTGGCTGAGTTCCTTTTCCTCCGTGGGAATTTCTTTTTCTTCTTTTGGTGGAGGTGGGGTTTCCTCCTCGGCAGGGAGCTCGTAAGCAGGGCTGAAGGGGAAGAAAGGAGCTTCTTCTTCTGGGGGAGCGGTAGGAGAGGGTGCGAAGGAGGATACCCCGAGTTTTTCCAGAAAGATTGTGGCGTATCTTTTCTTTATTTTCTCCGCTTCCTCATCGGAAACCCCCAAAGCGTTGCCCACGGCGGAGGTGAGGTTGTTTCCCCCTATGGTTAAGCTGCGGGTTAAGCGTGGGTTATCGTCCACAATGATGGTAAGTTCTGAGGACCTTGCCCCCATTTGCAATATCGCGATAGTTTGGTTTTTCAGTTGGGGGTCTTTGCTGACGAAGCATCTGCCTAAGGCAAGGGGCTCAATATCTATCGCCACCGGTTCCAAGCCGGCGAAGCTCACCGTGTCCACGAGAGCGTTAATCAATCCCTCCTCCGCAACAGCCATTAGGACCTCCCCTGTTCCTTCCTCAGGGATTGTGTCCATTGGCTGGAGCGGGGCATAGTCCATTGTAACCGCTCCCGTGGCAGCGAAAGGGACATGCCTTTCTATTTCCCATTTCATAGCATCAGCGAGCTCCTCTTCCCTCATTTTCGGAACCTCTATTATCCTCACTACCACCGATGTTTGCCCCTTAGCAGATATCACCACCTTATTTGTATGAACACCTACCTGTTGAAGCAAAGCCTTGATAACTTCCGCTGCCCCCTGAGGGTCGATTATGGCATCTCCCGAGAATAAACCACTCGGGGTAGGGAGAATGCCAGCGGAAAGGAGCTCAAGTTCGCCTCCTCTCGCGCTTATCTCCGCTACCTTTATAAATTTCGAGCCGAGGTCAAGCCCAAGCATTATACCGCTTGCTGGGCCCCCGTTTTTGGGCATATGAAATCCCTCCTTGCCTTCACTATATCACAATTAAAACAGGTTGTCAAAACTTATCCACTAATTTAGACGAAAAAGACTGTTAAATAGTTTCCTCTTTTTTCCTACTCTTGTCAATACCCCGGTTGAAGATTATTATATTTAGGATGAATCATAGAAGTAAAGCAGAAAGCAGTCAAGAGGTGATAATTTAATGGGTCTCTTTAAAGAGACGAGAGCGGAGATTGAAGAACCTCTCGCAGCTCGTATGCGACCGAGAAGCCTTGAGGAATTCGTGGGGCAGGAACATCTATTAGGTGAAGGTAGGCTTCTGCGGAAGGCGATAGAGGAGGACAAGATAGGTTCAATGATTTTCTATGGTCCACCCGGTTGTGGCAAATCAACGCTTGCCCTCATAATTGCTAAATTGACAAAAGCCCATTTTGAGCAATTCAGCGCCACCTCATCCACTGTTGCTGATATCAGGAAAGCAGGGGAGCTTGCAAGAAAAAGGAAGGCAATGGGGCAGAAGACGATTTTGTTTGTGGATGAAATTCATCGCTTCAACAAGGCTCAGCAGGATGCTTTTCTCCCTTATGTTGAGGAAGGAAGCCTCATTTTGATAGGTTCTACTACCGAGAATCCCTATTTCACTATCAACTCTCCGCTTCTTTCCAGAATGAAGGTGCTTACTTTTGAACCCCTTTCTGAGGAGGATTTGAGGAAAATTCTCAAAAGGGCTTTGGAGGATGAGAAAGGGCTGAAGAATTATAACCTTGTTATTGATGAGGCTGCTGAGGAGCATCTCATTCGCTTTGCTGAAGGAGATGCGAGGAACCTTCTTAATTCCCTTGAGCTAGCTGCTCTTATAACTCCTCCCGATGAAAATGGCAGGAGGCATATCGGGATAAGGGAAGCTGAGGAGGCTTCCCAGAAGAGAGCGCTATTGTATGATAGGGAAGGTGATGAGCATTATCAGGTAATTTCCGCTTACATAAAGAGCATAAGGGGTTCCGACCCAGATGCTGCTGTTTACTGGCTTGCCAGGATGCTCTATGCGGGGGAGGACCCGAGATTTATCGCTCGCAGGCTTGTTATTGCGGCGGCGGAGGACATCGGTAATGCTGACCCAATTGCCCTTTTGGTGGCAACCGCCGCAGCGCAGGCGGTGGAGCTTATAGGAATGCCCGAAGCACAAATACCTCTTGCCCAAGCAACTATCTACCTTGCAACTGCCCCCAAGAGCAATGCCTCTTACCTTGCGATAAGCAGGGCGATGAACGAGGTGGCGGAGGGAAAGAATCCGCCTGTGCCTCTTCACCTAAGAAATCCTTCTTACTGGGGAGCGAAAAAGATGGGATATGGAAAGGAATATAAGTATCCTCACTCTTACGAAGGGCACTTCGTTGTGCAGGATTATCTCCCCAAAGAGCTTTTGGGGAAAACCTTCTACGAGCCAACTGAAGAAGGAGAAGAGAAAAAGATTAAGGAAAGGTTAGAGAAATGGCGCAGATTGATTCGTTTGGCGAGGGAGAAATCCTCCAAGTAATTAGCGAATCACCCCAGTTTACCCATCTAATAGGTGAAGTTCTGGGAACTAATGCAAGGGAAGGGGATGTATTTTGCCTTGAGGGCGAGTTGGGAAGCGGGAAGACCTGCCTCGTTGGAGGGATTGCCGCTGGATTGGGGATTGAAAATGGTATATTTAGCCCCTCTTTTATTATAATCGCTACCCATAGAGGGAGAATCCCTCTCTTCCATATTGACCTTTATCGTCTGGAGAGCGACGATTTGCAAGGTCTTGGCTTAGAGGAATATATCTATGGGAAGGGAATATGTGCTATTGAATGGGCGGAGAAAGCGAAATCCATCTTACCTCCAACTTACCTGTGGATAAGAATCTCCCATTATAACGATAAACGCCTTATACAATTTTTCCCTAAAGGGGAAAGATATATAGAATTATTGAAGGAGTTGAAAGCCTTTGCTCGTTTTAGGCATTGATACTTCATTTTCTTCTATTAGCCTTGGATTGGCTGATGGTGAAGGGATAAGAGGAGAGCTGAGCTTAAGAGGGGAAACGAATACCTCTTATCTACTCTTTCCAGCCATTGATTATTTCCTGCGACTAAACCGTTTGGACTTTAAAGAGATAGAAGGGTTGGCGGTTGGGCTTGGCCCCGGCTCCTTCACAGGCTTGAGGATTGCCCTCACTTTTTGCAAAACGCTCGCCTACTTCGCTGAGAAACCGATTAAGGGTGTTTCCACCTTGTTCGCTCTTGCAAATTTTCTACCCAACGACAAAATAAGAGCAGTTGCTGTTCCCGCTTATGGCGGTGAAGTCTATGCTGGGGCATATAAGGATAAATTACCCATCATTCCAGATACAATTTGCTCTCTTGGGGATTTCTTAGCAAGGTTGGAAAACATCGGAGAAGATGTGTATCTTGCTCTTCATCCCTCTTTACAGCCATCAACGCTTCTCCCTAAAATCACTTTTGTGGGGATTACCTTCCCACCAAGAGGAGGAATTATTGCCCAGCTTGGAAGGGAAAGCTTGGTTGAAGGTGAGGCGGATGACCCTTTAACCTTGCTTCCCAATTATCTAAGACCATCTCAAGCGGAAAGGAGAATGTATGGTAAAGGCAGTTGAAGTGAATATAGAGAGGATGCGTTTCGGTCACATTAGGCAGGTGACCGAGATAGAAAGGCGTTCTTTCACTAATACTTGGCCTTTTGGGGCTTTCTTCAGTGAGCTCTTCAATAGAAGGGCATACTATGTGGTGGCAACTATAAACGAGAAGGTGGTGGGTTTTGCTGGAATGTGGGTTGTAAGCGAGGAAGCCCATATCACGACAATCGCAGTTGACCCCGATTGGCGGGGAAGAAAGATTGGGGAAAGACTCCTGCTTCATCTCCTGCAGGAGGCGAGAAAGAGAGGGGCTGAATATGCTATCCTTGAGGTAAGGGTGAGCAATCTCATCGCCCAAAATCTTTACCATAAATACAATTTTAAGATAGCTTATACAAGAAAAGGATATTATAGCGATAACAATGAGGACGCCTTCGTGATGAGATTAGATAATCTCCAAAGCAGGGAGGTCGGGGAAATGTTGGAGAATTTTGCGAGAAAATTGGAAGGGGATAAGTAAAATTTGGCGTTGTTACTGGTTATGAAAAGTTAACCCCGGATTCATAAGGCTAGCTTCTTAGGTAGTCATCAGCTAACTTTACTCCCCATTAATTAATGAAACTCCATAATTAGGAGGGAAAAATGTCGGATTCGGTTGATATCTTTTGTTCTCCTCCTTCACCTTTCCACTTTTCCGAAGCATCTTTCAATGCTCATAGCATCTATGGAATAGAGATTTTTAAATGCGGTTCATACAAAAACATATCCTTCACTGAGGAAGACCTACGGAAAATCGCTGAGAACTTCTCCTTACTAAAAGAGAAAGTCGGTTTAGAGGTTCCCGTGAAAGTTAACCACACAGATGATGTCAGGGCGGTAATCGGCTATGTGACGAATGTCTACGAGAAGGAGGGCAAGCTCTACGCTGATGCTGTTATCACTGAGCCTGAGGCATTTGAGAAAATCAGGCGTGGCACTTGGAAAAAGGTATCCTGCGAAATCTATATGGACTTCGTTGATGAGGATACGAAGACCTCTTATGGCAAGGCTTTGAGAGCTGTCGCAATAGTTGCCCACCCCCAGGTGAAAAAAATCAAAGGACTGGAGGTGGCTCGTTTTTTCGAGAGAATTTCCAATGGAAAGGAGGTGATAGTGATGGCATTGAAGGATGCGATGAGTTCGGCTTTTGGATGGCTTTCTGAGCGTTTCAGAAAGCTCGCTGAGGAGGCGGAAGATATGGAGGTTATGCAGTTTGGTGCGGTTAGACATCAGATGGAGTATGCATTGGATGATAGCGACCCCTGGGATGCTCGGAAAGCGGAGATAAGCCTACGCAAATGGGCTTCCTCCGATGGCTCAGGAGCGAAGGAGACGATTGATTGGTCAAAGTATCGTGAGGGCTTCGCTTGGTTCGATGAGAACGACCCAGAGAATTTCGGCTCCTACAAGCTTCCCCATCACGAGTATGACGAGAAGACGGGCAAATTTGAATGCGTTTGGCGTGGCGTTGTAGCGGCGATGGCAGCTTTGAGGGGAGCGAGAGGAGGTGTTGATATACCCGCAAGCGATAGGGAAGCGGTTTATAACCATCTACGCAGGCATTATGAAGAGTTCGGCAAGGAAGCTCCTGAACTATCGGAGTTTATGGAAACCAGTGAAGGAGGCGATGAGACTATGGTGAAAGAGCTTGAGGAAAAGCTCAAATCGCTGGAAGAGGAGAATGCCCAGCTCAAGGAGAAGATAGCCCAGCTTGAAGAGGAACTGCAGAAGCGAAAAGAGGAAGAGAAGCATAAGAGAGTTTGGGCTGTCATACACGGAGCGATAGAGGAGGGCAAGCTCCTACCAGCGGAAAAGGAAGCTTGGGCGGAATACCTTCTCTCCCTTTCCGATGAGGAATTGGAGAAGGCGATAAAGCTGATAGAAAAGAGACCCGCCCACAACCTCTTTGAGGAGAAATCCAAGAGCCTATCTCCCGAAGAGGCAGATGAGAAGATGACGGAAGAGCTGGCTGAGCGGATGGCAAAATATATCGCCCCCCATAAGCCAGCGGTATTAGAGGAAAAATAAATTTCAGGAGGTGATGTTTAACTATGCCAGGCACCTTTTTGGCAAGTCAACACGGAGTAGATGCGAGGATAAGCATCACAATAGCACAGGGCTATAACCTCGCAGCTGGAACAGTCTTGGGCAAGATAACCGCATCTGGCAAATACGGACCTTATAGCGCAAGCGCAACGGATGGACGCCAGACCGCTGTTGGCATCCTCGCTGAGGCGGTGGATGCTACGAACGGCGATAAGGGAAGCTTTATGCTCGTTCACGGCATCTTTTTCCGCAACGCCATAACAGGCTTGGATGCCACAGCGGAAAGCCAGCTCAAGGGCTGTATATTCATCTGATGAGAGGAGGTGAATAAGTAAATGCCTTTACCTACGATACAGGATTATCCACAGCTGCGCCCGCAGGTGCTACAGAAGGTAATAGAGGCTATTCCTGAGCCGAAGCTATTGGGCTCACAGCTTCTACCTGATGAGCCTGACTTCGTTGATACATTCACTTGGGAGGTCTTGGATAGAGGTAGGCAGAGAGCGGGACTTGTTCCTCGTGATGGCGAGGCAAGGATAGTTCCCTTCCAAGCTCAGACGGTCAAGACCGCTCCTTCCGCCTTCATCAAAGCCAAGATGCTCCTCACGGAGAGCATATTGGAATACCTCCGTTATCCTGGCACCTACGCAGCGGCAGCTGAGAAGCAAGTAGCGGAAGCAGTAGCACGCCTGAACCGCCAAGTGAGCATTGAGAAGGAATGGCTCATTATGTCCGCCCTTGTGAATGGAGCGATTACCTACACCGAAACGGGCGGATATTCCTTCTCCGTTGACTACGGCGTTCCTTCCGCCAACAAGCCAACACCTGCTACCCTTTGGAGCAATACAGGAGCAGCGGATATCGTTGGCAATGTGCTCGCTTGGAAACAAATCATCGCGGAAAACGGCGGAACGAACATCGTTGGGCTATGCAACTCCATCGTCTTCTCCTATATGGTGCAGAACGCCGCCATCAGAAACCTCCTCACGGGCAACATCGTCAATCCAACCGACCCGACAATCTTCGCCACCATCTTGGGGCTACAGAAGCTCTATGTCTACGATGGGCTCTACACCGACTTGGATGGCACAACGACAGCGAAGTTCCTGCCAAATAACAAGTTCATCCTCTTGGCACTTGGCGAGGCAGGGGATAACTTCGGCGGTTTCAGGCAAGCGCCCAGCCTATACAACAACCACAAGCCTGGCAGGTTCGTCTACACAACCGCTGTGGAAGACCCTGCGGGCGTCTGGGTGATAGTTGGCGAATACGGATTGCCCGTCATCTATCATCCCAACTGGCTGGTAATCGCCACC
Organism: bacterium; assembly: GCA_049970775.1. Lineage (GTDB taxonomy): Bacteria > Armatimonadota > JACIXR01 > JACIXR01 > JACIXR01 > JACIXR01. Next base: position 9,882 of record JBMFMH010000066.1, read on the forward strand.
GTTGCCTAATAACCGAGAGGGAAACTGATAACCTCCCTCACGGATAATCTCTGGGGAGGGAGGTTCTTTCTCACCTCCTTTCTTTCCTCCCTCCCCAGAGGGAAAGGAGAGAAAGATGAGAGTTCGCTTTCTCAAAGAATACGAATTTAGAAAAGGAAAGAAAGCGAAGGCAGGGGATATTTATGAAGTTCCCCACGCCTATGGCTGGTTCCTCATTGAATTAGGCATAGCGGAGGAGATAACCGAGAAAGATGAGAA
>JBMFMH010000067.1:0-10041 GCA_049970775.1 bacterium
AAAAGAAAGGAGGTATTTATCTTGGCGAAGAAAGCTCTTCTCGTTATCGGCGATGGTATGGGCGATAGACCTGTTGAGGAATTGGGCGGTTTCACACCGCTTGAAATAGCACGCAAACCTTTTATGTCCAAGCTGGCAAGGGAGGGAGAATGTGGAATTATGGACCCCATTGCGCCAGGCATAAGAGCGGGCTCCGATACCGCCCACCTTTCCATCCTCGGCTACGACCCCTATAAATATTACACCGGCAGAGGTGCCTTTGAAGCAGCCGGAATCGGTTTGCAAGTGGAGAGAGGGGACATTTGCTTCCGCTGCAATTTCGCAACAGTTGATGAGAACTCCTTCGTGGTCATTGATAGACGAGCGGGTAGAATAAGGGAAGGAACCCACCTTCTCGCCCAAGCACTTGATGGTATGGAGATAGAAGGAGTAAAGGTTTTCTTCAAAGAGTCCGTTGAGCATAGAGCTGGTCTTGTGCTCAGGGGAGAGGGGTTAGGGCATAATGTCACCGATGCCGACCCTCATAAAGAAGGGGAAAAGGTCCACACAGTTGAAGCGCTTGAGCCAAGCGATGCCCCCTCCAAAAAGACCGCTCGCATTGTAAACGAGTTCGTTAAACGCTCTTTTGAGATATTGAAAGACCACCCAGTTAACAAAGAGAGAAAGGCACAGGGACTTCCTCCGGCTAACATTGTTCTACCTAGGGGAGCAGGAACAGCGCCTCATATCCCGCCTTTTCAGGAAAGATACAAACTAAGTGGGGCATGCATCGTGGAGGTTGGTCTATTGAAGGGCGTGGGTAGGTATCTGAAGATGGATGTAATCGATGTAGAGGGAGCAACGGGCTCTCTTGACACCGATGAGCAAGCAATAGCGAGAGCGGTTCTTTCCGCCTTAGAAAAGCACGATTTCGTCCTCTGCAATGTAAAAGCCCCTGATGTTGCAGGACACGATGGCGAAGCCTACAAGAAAGTTGAAGCGGTGGAAAAGATAGATAGGATGCTGGGAACGATTCTCTCCCAAATATCCCCTGAGGATGTGATAATTGTTCTCACTGCTGACCACTCCACTCCCGTCAGCGTGAAGGACCACTCCGGCGACCCCGTGCCGATAGTTTTTTGGGGCGATGGAGTGAGGACGGATAATGTGGATTGTTTCGGCGAGCGACCCTGCGCTAGTGGCGGATTGGGAAGGATAAGAGGATTTGATATTATGAATATTTTGACCAATCTTCTCTCCGTGCAGGAGAAGTTCGGAGCTTAAATGGATGAATTTAAGTCAGGTGAATTAGCTGTTCTTTATGACAGAAAAGGTCGCCGCTATCTTTTAACCCTCCAAGAAGGTGCAACCTTCCAATATCATGCTGGAATCGTCGCCCATAATGATATCTTGGGGAAAAGCGAAGGTGAGGAAATCATATCATCGCTGGGCGATAAGCTATTAGTGTTTCGTCCTTCTTTGGAGGAATATATCCTTGAAATGCCACGAGGTGCCCAGGTTATGTATGCGAAAGATTGCGCCCTCATAGGGGCTTTCGCTGATATCAAGCCCACGGATAGGATTGTTGAAGCGGGAACGGGTTCAGGAGCACTTACCCTCTTTCTCTGCCGTCAAGCCAGTCAAGGAGTGGTTTATACCTATGAAATCAGGGAAGATTTCGCTAAAATCGCCTTGAGGAATTTGGAAAGATGGGGTGTGAAAAACTTCGTTTTAAAGATAAAAGATGTTACGAAGGAAATTGAGGAAAGAGATGTAGACAAGGTCATATTGGATTTACCTGAGCCTTGGTTAGCATTGGCACAAGCGAAGGAGGCCTTACGCCCGGGAGGTTTTTTCGTTTCATTCCTTCCCACGATACTGCAAGTGCATAAATTAGTCCTTGCGTTGAGAGAAGTTGGCGGTTTTGCCCAGATAAGAGTGCAAGAAGCATTCGTTCGCCCTTGGGTGATTGAAGAGAGAGTAGCTAGACCAGAGTTGAGAATGGTAGCCCACACGGGATTCATAGTTATTGCTAGACGATTAAAGGATAAACCCTAGCGGTAAGGAGTTTTTGGTTTCTTTTGCCACCTCTCTTTGGGGGCAAGAAGCTCTATAAAAGCAACGCTGTAGGGACGCAGATAAAGGTTAATCGTCCAGCTGTTTCCTTTCGGGATTTCCCCTTTAGCAGTGCACTCAAGTCCTCTTACGGAAGGGTTGTGGAAAAGATTGTTGTTAACTGAATCAACGAGATATAATTTGCTCTCCCCTCCCCAAAAATTTCTCCTAAGCGGGCTTATAGAAATATTCACTCTCCGAGGTATACCATAGCGCTCAGGGAAATGAACGACCATAATAGTTATCCTATCCCCTTTTTTATCCATTGCAGCTATAGCACAGATATCCTCATCGCCTCCCTCTATTTCCAACCGTTTATCCTCCATCATAGAAAATAGTTGATAAACGAAGTAGGATGGCTTTGGGCGATTATCTCCTAGCAAGAGCCCCCAACTTCCCCTGAAACGATTATCGCCATCCTTGGCATAAAAATAACATAATGCACTTATCCCGGCGGGTATCGCTGCCCTGATAACATTATTCGCTACCCAAGAAGCGCCGATTTCATTATCTTGGGAAAAATCTTGCCACCAAGCGTAATTGAACTCCGTTATAAAAAATCCTTTGACTTTGCTCCTAACGCCGGGATATTTATTCAATATTGTTTTCGTTTTCTCCACTTCTTCCCTGTATACAATTGGTGGATGAAAATATTCATGCCAAGTTATGAAATCAAGAGGGAGATTCTTTTTAGCACAGAAAGCGACCAATCCCTCCATAAAGGTTTCCCCGTTAACACAATATGGTCTCTCTTCAGAATAATCCCAAGGTCCAGAAGCATTGCAAGGTCCACCGATGAGAGCTTTGGGGTCGGCTCTTTTAATCCCTTTAACGGATGCCTCGTAAAGCTTAAGATAAGCTTCCAATGGGTTCTCGCCAGGAGGTGGTTTGAGCCATCCCGCGTTTGCTTCGTTCCAAACTTCCCAGTATTTCACTCTTTTACCTCTTTCAATGCATCTCTTTGCCGCTCGGTAGCAAAGTTCCTCCCATAGGGAATAGCTTTTAGGTGCACTATGGCGGTCGGGGTCGGGTATGGCATCAAATGGAATCGGCATATAGGATAAACATAATATCGGCTCTGCTCCCGTTTCAAAAATGAAATCTACTCTCTTATCAAAATCTGACCAATCATAAACCAGCTCGTTGTTTTTCTCCTTTACTACCGATGTCAATATGTTATCCATTCGGAAGAAACGGGGATGTAAAAGAGAAAGAGCTTTTGCTGTCTCCACGCTATAATCCGGCATCCCGCCACCCTGGGACAATCCCGCTAATGGTCTCGGCAACTCTCCGACTATTTTATTTGTTTTAACGAAAATTTTACAAGGAAGCTCAACCTTTTTCTGAGGGAGTATCTTCAAATCTGCTTGGTCAAATCCTACTTCCTTTTCTCCTGCCACCGGACCAAACACCTTTACATCAACCGTGTGGCTCTCCCCTGGAATAGCTCTCTTCGTTAACAGAGCTGCCCCCGGATGGTCGTTATCGTATCTGCTTTGGAGCTTACCATCCACATATATTTCCCCACCCTCACCCGTTGAGATGAATAGAGCAATTGGCTGTCCTCTGCTATCCTTGCCCTCCACTTTCTCGGGGATACTAATCCGAGCCCTCAGCCACCCCCATTCTCCTTCTCTCATTTTAAATTTCTCTTTTGGCTTGACCGCAAGCCATTCATTTACATCTCCCTTGTGCCAGAACCAAACGATGGGATTTAAAATAAACAAAGGAAGTATGTTTAAAAAAGAAGGGACTTTTCTTCTCATCATCCCCAGAAGTGGTAAATTTGCCAGTGGAAAAGTATACCTAAGATATTGGCTAAACTGCCGACAGTGAACTCGCCGAGAATCAAGCCGAAAAAGAAGGGCAAAGCGGAGCGGTATCCTTTCAAGCCGGTTGTTTTCAGAATGGTGAATTTAACGAGCCAGGCAATAAAGATGGGGAACCACATCCAGCTCATTGACCAGGAGGAGGAAACAGCATATCCCACAGGATGGAATGGCCACCAGAAGAAAGTAGTTTTCATAAATATAAGGAAAAGGCAGACCGCAAAACCAACGCCCGTGAAGATACTACATAGGTCATCCCTCTTAGCAGGCGTTTCTATCCAGGAGGAAAGCCTGTTATAAGGCTCCCAACCAAACCAAGTGGCTGGTCCAACTACTTTCGCGGAGGCAGCGCCAATCCTATAATAGAGGTCTAGTAATGCCCAGAAAGCGACGAAGGAACCAATGAAGCTTGCCAAGAACATAATCCACATAAATTTTTTATAATTGATATTCATTCTCTCCGCTATCTTAAATCCTTCCAATTGGTGTGGCATAGGATGAGAACGATAGGCTCTGTTAAATCCCCAGTAGAGGGATAAAACGGTGAGATTTCTTGCGGATATATTCTCCACTCCCCAGATGCGAGTTATCATCTGGTCTGGACCAGCGAAATGCAGGTCGTGAGCGGGGGAACCAAGTTCTGCTCGCATCCTTGCAACTGCAATGGAGAGGACGAAGAAGATTCCCAAAGCTATCAAGGAAATCCCCCAACTCATACCCGCTCTAACAAAGAGGTAAGAAGCTAAGGGGAAACCGATTATTATGCCGATAATAGCGGTGCGATAGGACATCGGTTCATCTGAATCGTCAAGCTCTGATTTCATACCTAAAGCTTTTTTAATTACCTCCTTTAAGTAATGCCTCGCTACCCATATGACAAAGAAAGTAACCCCAATGTAAGCTCCGGCGGACTGGTCGTTTATATATGGCATATCTGGTCTACCTACATTGAGATTGAAGGCGACGCTGAATATCCTTTGAAACTTCCAGTACCAATAAAAGAACCAACAGGAAAAGGAAAGGTCAATTGGTAGAAGGAAGCCAAGCCCTATGATACAGGGGAAAAAAGCAAGAGGAGTCCAACCTATGGCGTTCCAAGGTGGGTTAGTTATGAATTGACCCAAATCATAATCCCTTATCGGTATATGAGGAATAGCAGGGAAATTGGCATTGATATCGTTTATGATGTCAACCAAGGCCGCTATGCCGAAACCTATCCACATCAGCTTTTGCTTGAAAAGGCTGAAATTCTCATCGGTCATAGCCAGCGGCAGAAGTATTATGGGAAAAGTAAGCCTTTCTCTTTCCGTCCATTGCTTGCGGAAAATCACATTTATACACATCATCAGAAAAATTAACACCATAAAGAAACCCGTCCAAATGAGGATGACGGGAAGCCAAGCACGAAGATGTTCCCTCGTGTAAAGGCTTGACCATCCCATAAAATATCCTTCCAAAACATTCCTGTCCGATACCATTAACCACTTCGGAAGATACTTGAAAAAGAGGCTCTTCCACTTATTCTCCGGCGTAGCATACCAAAAGGGATGAGTGAGACAAGCTATAAGCACTTGATACATATCATGCCCCACCATACAGGAACCAAGCGCTAATATGGTATATATTACCAATAGCTCCCCTTGACTAAGCATATAGCGAGGAGCGAACTTCTTTAGGAAGAAATTTATGAGGATAAGAAAAAGGAGGGTGAAGACAACATTGAAGAAAAGGGACATAGTTGTGGGATGCCCTGTGTAAGTGATAACTTCCATATAGGCAATCCACCAGGAATTGAGAGGGAGTAGAAGGAAGGCAATAAGGACAGCTCTAAAGGTTATCGCTTTCCTCATATGCTCACATTTCTAACCTCCTAGATTTTCGCCCAAGCTTGTATAAATGTGCGCTTAGCGCCAGCGATGATGACTCGTGGGTTTTGCCCAGGAAGAGGTTTTATCTCAAACGATATCACAGGCAAACGAGTAGGGACGCTCCTTTTTAGATAACCAATGTATATCAGAGCCTCAAGGAAAGAGCGCAACTCGTCCACATCTATCTCGCCATTCTCAACTCCAAAGGGAGGATGTTTATCCCCGTAAAGCGGGTCCCCCTCTTTCAAAACGCAATTCCCTATGTGAATATGGACGAGGTAATCGGAAACCGCTATCAAAGCTTCGTGGGGCTTTTCTTTAAGCAGAGGAAGATGGGATAAATCAAGTGTTAAGCCGAAGTTGCTGAACTCCTTTTTTACCTTTTCCGCTATTTGCGCCGCTTCTTCCGAGGGTCCGATGAGAAACTTCTTGTCTATCTCCCTATCAAAGATTTCCAAGGATATGCTTACGATGTTTTCCCTCCCCTTCTCCTGGGCATAACGACAAAGCTCTTTGAGCGATACTATTAACCTCTCCCTCGCTTTATCCCTTAATCCTTCTCCCGGGTCCTTCCCGCTGTGAACTGTATATATGCTCGCCCCTATCTCGTAAGCTATGTCTATATCCCTCTTGCATATCCCAACCGCTCTCTTCCTCTCTTCCTCATCCAAACTGCAAAGGCTTGCATCTTGCATCATTAAGGAAGTTTGACCAGCGTAAATCACATCCATCCGAGCCGATTGGAGTATGTCCCTCAATTTCCTCGCCAATTCCTCGCTCAAGTTTGCCACTTCTATCGCAGCGAAAAAGTCGTCCTCCACTATCTCCTCAATGGATGATATTATCTCCGCATCCCCTTTTAAATTGGGATACGCCATTGGATGAACTATCCCTATGTTCATGCTGCCTATCCATAAACGCTCCATTACTATTCACCTCCTATTATTTTTAATTCGGACATTTTGCTTCTGTAAACACGAGCTAATCTATATAGCTCGTCTAAAACTTCATAATTAATGCTTCTATAAAGCCATTTTGGGGCGGAGTATTCTATCAAGGGAAGGTCATCTGTATTAAGGGGGTAGCCATTGCTGAACTCTTCAACCGCTTTATCAGCTAGCAGAAATCCCTTGATTATATCCTGTGCGTTATTGAATCCTATCCTTCCTAAACTCTCGTAAACTTGGGCGTTATCTTTTATTTTTTCCTCAATCCGCTCGGGAAAAACTCTCAATGGCTCATTCCCACAAATCACGAGGACATCCGCATAGATGGGCGGATAGTTCCAAAGGCTTACCGAGGGGAAAACGGAGGAGACAGTGGCAATCATCCCCTTAAAATCGCTCAAGGAAGTGATATATGCAGGTATCCAGAGAGCGAATATTCCTCCCTTGTTCAGATGCTTTTTAACTGTTTCATAGAATTCCTTCGTAAAGAGGTTACCTAAACCAGATATCCAAGGATTTGATGGCTCAGATATGATGCAATCATATTTTTCTTTTGTAAGATAGAGATAATTTCTTCCATCCTCAATGATAATTCTCGCTCTTTTATCCTTCCAATATTCGTAATTGACATCCGAGAAAAACCTTGAAGCCTCAACCATAGCCGGTTCAATCTCTGCACAAACAACCTTCTGGAGGGGATGGCGAAGGGCGGCACCCAAGGTGCAACCGCTGGCAAGCCCAATGACCATCGCAGAGCGTGGGTTCCTATGAAGCAAAAGAGGCAGATGAGCAATCATATATTGAGTTGTTAGGTCAGCAAATGAGGATGCCTCCGTCTTACCATCCATTTGTAGAGCACGAACTAACTTTCCTTCATAACGCCCCTCTGTCACCGTTATAGTTGATGTGATGCTATCTTTGTAAAATATTATCTTCCGACCATCCATCATTTCTATTGCGGAACGAATTGAACCTTCTTTCAAATAATAAGGTGCATAAAGATAAACCCCGCTGGTTAACCTTTGAATGTTCCAGCGAAAGGGCATAACCCCAAAGAAAAGAACAGCTCCGAATATTCCCCAGGCTTCCTTCAACCTCACAGCAGGAACTTCCTTTACTCCTTTCAACATAATACCTCCAGCAAAGATGTTGAGAAAGGAGGCGATTACTATTATCCCAGCTGCTCCCACCATCCGCATAAGAATGAAGCCGGCGAAGAAGGAGCCAAGTATGTTGCCAAGTGTGTTAAAAGCGTAAACCCTGCCTACGCCGCCAGCGAATTGCTCTCTGCTCCTCAATGCAATACGGGTAGCTAAGGGAAAGGAAGCACCAAACAACGAGGTTGGAATGAGTAGAACGAGAGAACATATAATGAATTGGGTTAAGTAGAAAAGGTGAAAGCTGTTTCCTATATATTTGAAAAGCCAAAGGAATACCACGGGCAGAAAATCTATGATTCTTGAGAACAACAGGGCGGTAAAACCCGCTCCCATTTCCACATAGGCTAAGAGGAGAGGTAAGCTTCTGACCCTTTCTATATATTTTCCAAGCAAACTGCTGCCGACGACGATGCCCAGAAGAAACGATGCAAGCATCGTTGTAAAGGCATAGGTTGTTATGCCAAAGACCATATGAAGCGCCCTCGTCCAAGAAACTTCCAAAGCCATCGCCGAGAAACCAGATATCCCAATTACAAGCATCGCCAACTTCGCCGTTTCTTGCGAATAGATAACAGGGAGAGGGACGCTTTCCTCTTTTACCCGTTCAATTGTTCTGTTGAGGAATAAAGCGGAGAGAAAAACCAAGAAATTAAGGGAAGCGGATAATTTGACGGTTTTAAAGATGCCTAGACTGGGAAGAAAGACAAAACCTGCCAAAATCGTTCCCACTACCGCCCCACCCGTATTTATAGCATATGCAATGCTAATGTCTTTTCCCTCTTCACCCCTCTTAGAATATGCGGAGGTGAAAGCGGGAAATGTCCCACCCATAAGGAAAGTAGGAGGTAATAGTATGAGAATAACGAGAGCGAGACGAAGGAAAGCCAAAGTCAAATAAGAGTTCTGAATTGAAGGATAAAAGTGCCTGTATATTTCCGATATATGGGGGAGAAGGAAAGGAATGAAAAGGCATAAGATTCCTATTGCTCCTTCAAGTATTCCGTAGAAAAGAAAGGGAGAAACGAGTCTGTCCGTAATTTTTCCGAGAACATAGCTTCCTAAGGACATTCCACCCATAAAAACGATGAGCACGGTGCTTATCGCTAAAGCCGATGTTCCAAATACCGTTCCAAGCATCCTTGACCATACCACTTCGTATATGAGACCAGCACAACCCGAGAGGAAGAAAAGGAATAACATTCCTCGCCTTAACATCTCTTAATCACCCATTCGTGCTTAGGGTCGTTTATGGGGATTAACTTCCTTTCTTCTCCCGCTAAAATCCAAAGATAATAAAGCCAATAACCGGGAGCGGAAACGACCGGATGATAACCCTTGCTGATTATCACTGTGTCTTTGTTTTCTACGACTAATGCCTCGTTTATGGTTAATTCATCGTCATAAAGCCTCATCATAGCGAAGCCATTTTCAGGATGCAAACGGAAATGATAAACCTCCTCAAGCCTTATCTTTTCCGGTGGATTATGCTCATCGTGCCTATGAGGTGGATAGGAAGACCAATTCCCGGGTGGATTGAAGGTTTCCCCAACTAATAACTTATCCGCTGGTATATCTTCAGCCAATATATCGTGGACTTCTCGGTAGAAATTTCCCTCACCCACTCTTCTTACCTTTACATCCTCGGGTTTTATAAAAACCACTTTTCCCTTTTTCTCAGAGGGAGCGAAACAAAAAACAAATTCTGAATCCTTCTTCGCGGAAACGCTGAAATCGGTGTGAGGTGGTATATATATCCCATACGCTTTTTCCTTGAACAAGTTTTCCCGTTCCGCTAGAAAGGTTTGCCGATGAACAACCACTTTGGCTTTCCCTCTCAAAAGTAAAAATAAACATTCCTTTCCCGTGGTGGAAATCTCGTATTCTTCGCCCTCCTTTAAGGAGAGAATGGACATCTCTATATATCTCAAGGGTGGGTTACCCATAGGCGGATGAACAATGGATATTAAAGCCTCGTTTTTAAAGCTCTTGCCTTTTATAAGGAATGCACTTTCTTTCATACAATAAAATAGTTTAACCTTCTCTTTCTCTTCAAGCAACAAAAATTTTAGTCTCTTATTTGCTCTTGTTGCATAAATCCTATAAAAGCACATTTGTTTAAAATACTGTAAAGCTCTAACTGTGC
>JBMFMH010000068.1:0-9870 GCA_049970775.1 bacterium
TAGCTAACAACTGCGGCCAGCTGTTTGACCCCTACAAACGAGACCGCAAGACCTGGTTCGATCAATGGGGCAATATTTGGTTCCCTTAAAGAGGAGCGGGGGCAGGCATTTGCCCGCCCCCTTAATCTCTAAAAACGCTGACCGTAGCTTAAATTAATCCACCTTCCCGGTCCAGGATAGAAGACGAGGTCCTCGTATTCCTTGTTAAAAAGATTCTCAATGGAAAGCGTCAACTTTCCATCCTTTCCTATCACCTTGTTCATCTTCAAGTTGAATAAACAATAACCACCCACCTCCGTCGGAACTGTGACATTCCAAGGAGCACCTACCCAAGTCGGCTCATCAACATCCGTCCTACGAGGTCCGACCGCTATCATCTCAAAATCATAGCTTGTTTGCGCTCTCCCCTTCAGGGAAACTCCCGCCTTCAGCATATTCTTAGGCATAGCGGTGCGGAAGACGACAACCAAAGGGCGATTTTTAACGAGGTCCTTAGCGTCAAGATAAGTATAATTCAGCCACCAACTGCCGAAACTGGTCTCCCTCTCAAGTTCCATCTCCAATCCACGCAAACGAGCTCTCCCCAAATTTTGATAGACATTGTTAGCATCAGCACCTATAACATTGTCGAGCTTGGTTTGATAAAGGGATATATTAAGCCCGTAATTTGTGGAAAGCTTCCTTTCCCAATCCAACTGATAGGTCCAACCTGTTTCTGGCTTCAGTTTAACATTCCCAATCCACATCCCTTCTCCATATAGCTCATTTAGGTCGGCGAACCGCCTATTCTTCGTTATGGCGATTCTTACCCTATTGTTTCCACTTTGCGGGAAATGGACGCTGAAGAAGGGGGAGATTATGTCCTTCCCCGGCTCCGCTGTATCGTAGCGAAGGGCGAGGGTATAGGCAGTGAGATGAGGGGTGAGGAAGGTATTTTGGAGGAAAAGCCATTTGAATTTCTCGTCGTATTTCTTCCACTTATCCGAGGGGATATTGCCCATATATTGGACATCCAATTGCCCGGGCGTGCGGAAAGTATCCTTCTGGTAGCCCATACCGTAAGTCCAAACAGCATTTGGATTGGGGCGAAGATTGTATTGGAATTCCGTCTTCCATAGGGAATAGCGCCAGGGTTGAAAAACAGGTTTAACCTTGCCCGTTTGCTTTGAGTAAGATTGCCATTCCTGGTCGCCTGAGAAGGAATAGGGAGCGATTCTCAGGAAGTAATCCGCTTTCTCGCTTATCTTCTTCTTGTAAGTTATTGAGCCAGTAGCACGAGAATGGATTGTCCACTCCGCCTCCCAGCTTCCGAAGGGGTTGGGACCGGTTGTTTTATATCCCCAGATTATGCCCGTCATAGATGTGCCAGCGAGGGTCAAGCTTGAGCCTTCCCCAAGAGAGAAATTCAATTTCATTGAGCTCTCCGTGAGGTTCTTTCTCTGGTTTTTTCGCCAGCCCGAATTAAGGTCCTTGTTGAAAGCGAAGAAATAATTTCGCTCCTCGTTTCCTCCACCTGCCCAAAGCTCGTAGGTCTGTCTCCCATAGGAGCCAACGGTTAACCTTGCTTCCGCTCCCGGATATTTATCCCCGCTCTTCAAGGTGAGGAGCACCAATCCTCCTATCGTTGAGCCCGGGTATTGGGGAGGCGCTGGTCCCTTTATTATCTCAACCTTATCAACGGCGGTCAAAGGCATCATATTCAAAACGAAGGGTCTGCCGATTGGCGATAGGGTAGCTCCCTCCACCAATACCTGTGTCCACTTGCTATCGTTTCCCCTAACTATCGGTATGGAGGCGCAAAGAGCTGCTCCGATAGCTGTGGTGGTTCCTGATGTTCGCTTCAAAACATCGGGAACCGTCTGCACATTAACCATCTTCTCTATCTTCTCAATTTTCACCTCGTCTACCTTCGCTGGCTTCTCCTTTTCCGCTTCTACTTCCACCGCTACCGTTATCTCTGGCACCTCTTCCTCGGATGGAACCGACCTTTCCTGGGCGAACAGGAAAGAGCAAAGAAAGAAAACAATCAGCGAGAAAATAAACCCTCTTCTCATAACATCCTCCTCCTTTGCCATTAATTTTGAATTAATTTTAAAAAAAACAATTTGTCAGAAATTTTTCAAATTTGTTTTGAAGAAATATCATAGCTTATCTAGGTAAAATGGGAAATTTAGCCGGGTCTAATATCTTGTAGGATACTACAGCATTTTGACATAATTTTGGAATTCGTTAAAATTATTCCTTGAAATGAAAATGAAGAAGAAAAAACCCCAAAAAAGAAAAGAGAAAAGGGAATTGAGTCCGCTTACCTATGATGTGATAGGGATTGCCTTAATCGCCCTTGGATTGGTCCTCCTCCTCGCTCTCCTTTTCAAGGAAGGTGGGCTCCTCCCAACCGCTTGCCATTACCTTTTTCTTCTTCTGGGCAATGGCTCATTTCTTCTCCCCCTTATCCTTTTCTTCTTGGGGCTGTCCATCCTTGTTCGCTTGGAAAAACATAAAACGAAAAACTCCCTTATCGGAGTTTCTCTCCTCTTCCTCGTCATCCTTGCTCTCCTCCATCTTCCCCACATCGGAGAGCTTTGGAACTCCGCAAGGTCGGGAAGTGGAGGAGGTTATATGGGGGCGGTTATATCCTTTATTTTTTATAAAACGATGGGATACTACGGCTCCTTCGTCTTTCTCTACGCCCTTGCTCTTATAAGCATTCTCCTCATCATCGGCTCGCCCATCAGGGAGATAGCGCAGAGCATAAGGAAAAAGAAAGAGGAACCTCAGCTTCAACCTCGCTCGGTAAAGCCCATTCTACCTCCTCCCAAGCCACCGGAAAAGGAAGAGAAGAAAAAGGAGCCCGTCTTAGGGAAGTTAAAGCTTCTTTCCTTCCTAAAGAAGAAAGGGGAGATAGAGGAAGAAAGGGAGGAGATAAAATTACCGGAGAAATCGCCTTGGCAGCTGCCGCCTTTGGACCTCTTAAATAAGCCGAAGGAGATATCGGAGAGACGCCTGGAGAGCGAGGCAAAGGAACATATAGCCATTATTACTCGCACATTAGCGGATTTCAATGTGCAGGCTGAGGTCGTGGAGATATCAAGGGGTCCAACGGTAACTCGTTACGAGGTGCGCCTCGCTCCCGGGATAAAGGTGCATAAGATAGTGAGCCTCGCGGATAACTTAGCGATGGAGCTAGCCGCTCAATCGGTAAGAGTGGAAGCGCCTATACCGAATAAGTCCGCTATCGGTATTGAGGTTCCCAATAAGGTAGCGAGCACGGTATTTCTTAGACAACTCCTTGAGAACGAGGAGTTTTGGAGAAATCATACGAAGCTCATATTCCCCTTGGGTTTAGATGTTGCGGGTAAACCCGTTTATGCTGACCTCTCGGCAATGCCTCATCTCCTTGTTGGTGGAGCGACGGGCTCGGGGAAAAGCGTCTTCCTCTCCTCCTTGATAACCTCCTTACTCTATAAGCTAACGCCCGACGAGCTCAGGCTGATTATAGTGGACCCTAAAAGGGTAGAATTAACCCTATTTGATGGGATTCCCCACCTCGTTGAGCCCGTTGTGAAGGAGGTTGTTGATGTTGTTTTTGTTCTTCAGAAGGCATTGCGGGAGATGGAGAGGCGTTATGACCTCTTCGCTGAGGCGGGGGTAAGGAATATCGCAGGTTACAATCAACGCTTCCCGGAGAAAAAGCTCCCTTACCTCATCATCGTGGTTGACGAGCTTGCGGATATAATGTTGACGAAGCAGAAGGCGCAAGTTGAGGCTATGATTTGCCGCTTAGCGCAGTTGGCGAGAGCAACGGGAATACATCTCGTTGTTGCTACCCAACGACCCTCTGTGGATATCATCACCGGTTTAATCAAAGCTAATTTCCCTTCCCGTATCGCATTCGCTGTTTCAACCCAGATAGATTCAAGGGTGATTTTGGATACTGGTGGTGCTGAGCTACTCATTGGGAGCGGCGATATGCTCTTTGCTCCTTTGGATTCCCCCAAACCGATAAGGATACAAGCTCCCTTCGTTAGCGAGAGGGAAATGGAGAAGGTGGCGGATTTCTGGCGTAAACAGGGAGAGCCAACGCCTCTGGCGGAATGGACGAAGCCGATTGAGCTGGGGGAGATGTGGGAAGGGGAGATGAGCGATGACGAGCTGTTTGAGCAGGCGGTAAGGTTAGTTGCCACCCTGCGGCAAGCCTCTACTTCTATGCTACAGAGGAAGATGAAGATAGGCTATAATCGGGCTGCTCGCCTTATGGAAATGATGGAGGAAAGAGGAATCGTGGGACCACAGGAAGGGGTTAAGCCGAGAGAGGTGTTGGTTACTCCCGAGGAAGTAGAGGAAATGTTCTCCGCAAGGGAAGAAGAATAGGTGAAGGTTTCCTTTATAAGTCTGGGCTGCCCCAAAAACAGGGTTGATACAGAAACACTCATTTCCCTCCTCTTGAGTGAAGGCTTCGTTTTTTCCGAGGAGGATGAAGCGGAAGCAATAGTTATAAACACCTGCGCCTTCATAAAGCCTGCGATAAGGGAATCCCTTAGGGAGATTAGGAGGGCGAAACGGAAGGGGAAGTTAGTTGCGGTAGTGGGTTGTTTGCCTCAGAGATGGAGGGATAAGCTTTATCGCATTCAAGCGGATGTAATCCTTGGTTTAGGGAAAGGATGGAAGCTGTCGGAGGCGCTTTTAAGGGCGAAGAAAGGGGAAAAGATTGTAGATGTTGAGGAACCAAATCCTCTTGATACCCCTCCGAGGGTTTGGCTAACGACCTATCCTTATGCATATCTTAAAATCGCCGATGGATGTGATAATCGCTGTAGCTATTGCACGATTCCTTTCATTCGGGGAGGTTTTCGCAGTAGGAGTGAAGAAGCGATAATCAAGGAGGCGCAGGATTTAACGAGAAAGGGGATAAAGGAATTGATACTGGTTGCTCAAGAGACGACGAGATATGGACTGGATATTTATGGAGAGTTGACGCTTCCTCAACTTCTTGCTAAACTATCTAATACCGATGTTAAATGGATACGAGTTATGTATATGCATCCCTCAAGAATCACCCCCCAGCTATTGGAAACGATGGCGGAAAACGATAAAATAGTAAAATATTTTGATATTCCCTTTCAGCATTCTTCACCCCGTATATTGAAGCTTATGGGAAGGGAGGGGTCTGGAGAGAAATATCTTGCACTTATAAACAAAATACGAGAGACGATTCCTTACGCCTGCTTTCGTTCAAGCTTCATCATCGGTTATCCCAGGGAAACGGAGGAGGATTTTCAACTGCTCCTTGACTTTTTGAAGGAAGCCAAACTTGACAAAGTAGGTTTCTTTCCCTTTTATTCTGAGGAGGGAACAAAAGCCTCTTCCCTCCCACCGCTTGATAAGGAACTTATAAGGGAAAGGCTGAAAGCGGTTATGGATGTGCAGAGGGAAGTGGCAAGGGAGAGAAATAGGCTGTGGATTGGTAGGACTATGGAGATATTGGTTGAGGGAAGGAATGAGAAGATATTTTATGGGCGTTCATTTAGGGAGGCACCGGAGGTGGATGGGCAGGTGTTCTTCAAAGGGAAAAATCGCTATATAGGCGAATTCATTTTGGGTAAAATCGTCAATGCTGATAGCTATCATCTCTATGCAGAGGAGGTTGAAAGATGAAGTTGAAGATATTTTGGCAAGATGATTGTCCCCGCTGTCCTGCGGCGAAAAAATTAGGAAAGGAACTGGAGGAGGAAGGATTTGAGGTCCTCTACTACAATGTCAGAAGTCCGGATGGACTTGCGGAGGCTTCCTTCTATAGCGTATTCTCCACCCCGGGAATAATCATCGTGAATGAAGAGGAAGAGGAAATTGCTGGCTGGAGAGGAGAAACACCACCTAAAGAGGAGATTTACAAGCTTATTAACGAAAGTGGGTAAACGGAAAACGGAATTACAACTAAAAGGGATAAAAGGTTTCATAGAGGTTTCCTTCCTTGACTGGGATGGGAAGGTTTCCTCCGTTTTGTTCTTACCAGGTTGCAACTTTCGCTGTCCTTTCTGCCAGAATTGGCAGCTCGTCTATGAGCCCCAATCTATTGAGGATGTGGAATGGGAAATGATAATGTGTTATTTGAAGAAACAAAAAGATTGGGTAGATGGTGTGGTATTAACAGGTGGTGAACCAACTATCTATCCCCAGCTTATCCCCTTAATTGAGGAGATAAAGAAGCTCGGACAAAAAGTAAAGATAGATACGAATGGCTATAATCCTGATGTGCTTCAAAAGCTGCGGGAATATAATTTAGTGGATTATGTGGCTATGGACATCAAAGCTCCCCTTGATAAAAGATACGAGAGGGCAAGCGGTGTGGAGAATTTAGATTTGGAGCGGATAGGGAAGAGCATAGAGTTTCTTCTCTCTCTGGGAAATGATTATGAGTTTCGCACAACCCTTGTCCCCCAAATCATAGGTGAGGAGGAGATAGAGGATATCGGGAAAGCTATAAAAGGGGCAGGGAAATGGGTGTTGCAGGGCTATCAACCCGAACCCGTGCGGGACGAATTTTTCCGCCAGCTGAGACCATATAGGAGAGAGGAGGTAGAGCACCTCCTTTCCCTTGCAAGTAAATATGCGCGAGAGGTAGCTTATAGAGGAAAATGGAGGTGAAATTTTGGATAAGACGCTCTTTTCAATCGGGAAGGTCGTTTCCCTTCACATCTTTTATGATGCGGTAAGGGAAATTTTGCTGGAGAAGGGGAAAGCGCTCCCCATAAAAGAGGTAGTTCCTCTGCTTGAGTTAAAAGGATTCAAGCTTCCTCGTCGCCTCGTTCGTTATCTCCTCTCGGTAGGGGAGGAATTCTCAGTGTATGAGGGGAGCATTGATATTCCTTATAGGAAAGGAGAACATAGGGGGCGTCCCTTAGAAGGTGGTATAGAAATGATATTGAGCAGCATTGGGAAGCCGATTCCTCTCAAAATTCTCGCTCAGGAACTGGCAATAATCCAAAGACGCCATCCCGATGTCTATTTGGAATCCCTACCCTCGCTGATTTCCTCCCGCAATAAGAAGTATTTCCTCTTGGGAGATAAAGCGGGGTTGAGACGATGGCTTCTTCAAGTTGAGGGGAACGCGAGGGAGGAGGATGTCGTCTTCTATAATTTCTCGCCTGAGGAGATTGACGAGCTGGAGGAATTGATGACGGTATCAAGTTTGAAGGGAGAAAATCCCATAGAGGAGGTCAGGGAATTGCTCAAGGAGAGGGGGGCAGTATCCCACAAGGTTCTTTCCTTCCTTCTTTGGAAAGCGATGGGTAAGGTAGATTCCCTCCAATTGATGGAGGATATGTTCAAAGACGGTGGATTCCTGATGATAAGGGAGGCGACCTGGGTGAGTAAGGAGCAAATACCGAGCGTTGTGACGCTTCTCAGGGAGATAGAGATTCCACCTGGGGCGGTTGAGCCCGAGCCGTTCGTTTTCGGCAAGGAAGAGCAGGAGATGTTCGCTTCTTATGTAGAAAGTAGGGGTAGGATATCAATAAAAAAGGCGGCGCAGGAGCTCTTTGAATTAGAGGATGTGGATATGCGACAGGTGGAAGAAACTCTAACGGGGTTCCTCAAGGGCATTGAAGGGTTGCTTTGGCTGGGAGGCGATAAATGGATTAAGCTGGAGAAAATCCCCGAGGAAATACTCATAATCCCAAAAGAGGTAGAGATAGATTGGGAGTTCCAATACGAGGACCTGAGCGGAGAGCAATTGGAGGTTGAACTTTCCGATGAAGGGTTGGAGGATGCTCTTCCAAAGCTTCTAAAAGACCCTGCTATCCAGGATATTGGGGATGAGGAGGATATAGATATTCCACCTCCCGGAGAGGAGCTTGAGTTGGTCATTCCTTATCACCATTTCGTTGCGGGGACACTACCAGTGAGGAAATGGGAAAAAGCCTTCTATCCCTCTGAGCCTCCCCTTCAATCCTTAACTTTTCTCTATGAGGATGAGGAAACAGAGCTATGGTTCAATCAAGACCTCTCGCTAATTTTCGGGTTGAGAGAATTGTTTGATAAAATGAAGCTTTACCCTTCAGGGGCAATCATAAAAGTGAGGAAGGAAAGCGAGGGAGTTTATAGATTGATTTGGGAAAAGGAAACCCATCCTCTTCTCTCCATTCCTCAACGGAGATTGAATGAGCTTCTCAAGCTGAGGGAGGAGCTCCAGGAGCAGCCAACGGTTGAGGTCATCCAAGCTCTTCTTGAATATCATAAGAGAGCTCATTTCTTCACTATCCTCAGCGAAGTAAACATCATTAGAAGAACGCCGAAGAGAAGGATAGCTTCTGTTTTGAGCATTTTCCCTTGCTTCTATTTTAGGGATAAGGATGAAGGCGTGTTCTACTATGATTCCGCTAAAAGGGATGAGGTAATGAAGCGAGCGAAGAAGAAATACATCATTCAAAGATAATTATGGTTAGAGTTCGTTTCGCTCCCAGCCCAACAGGTCACCTTCATATAGGAAGCGCCCGCACGGCGCTCTTCAATTGGTTATTTGCCAAAAACCAGGGTGGTGTTTTCATCCTTCGCATTGAGGATACGGACATTAAAAGGAATGTTGAGGAGGCGTTCGGGGCAATCCTCTCCGCTATGGAATGGCTTGGCTTGAATTGGGATGAGGGACCCTATTATCAATCGGAAAGGATTGAGCTATACCGTGGGGCGATTGAACGCCTCCTTGAAGAGGGGAAAGCTTATCCCTGCTATTGCTTGCCTGAGGAGCTGGAGGAGAGGCGCAGGGAAGCCCTTGAAAGAGGGGAGAAACCGATGTATGACAGGCGTTGTAGAGAGCTATCGGATGAGGAAAGAGCAAGGTTGGAAAGGGAAGGAAGGAAACCAGCGTTTAGGTTTAAGGTGCCTTTGGAAGGGAAAACCGTGTTTAAGGACATAATAAGGGGAAGGATAGAGTTTTTAAACGAGGAAATAGAGGATTTTGTGATTATGCGAAGAGATGGTATCCCCACTTATAACTTAGCGTGTGTTGTAGATGACCACCATATGCAAATCACCCACATAATAAGGGGTGAAGACCATATCTCTAATACGCCTAAGCAAATACTCCTCTATAAAGCTTTGGGCTACCCAATTCCCCAGTTTGCCCATCTACCTATGATTTTAGGACCGGATAAATCTCGCCTTTCAAAGCGTCACGGCGCCACCTCGGTTAATTCTTATAAGGAGCAGGGCTTCCTTCCCGAGGCAATGCTGAATTTCCTTGCCCTTCTCGGCTGGTCCCCGGGAGGCAATAGGGAGATTATATCAAGGGAGGAGATGATAAAGGAGTTCAGCTTGGAGCGGGTAAAAAAGCATCCAGCGATATTCAATATAGATAAGCTCATCTGGATTAATTCTCATTATATGAAAACATATTCACCCGCTCGCTTGGCAAGGTTAGCGGTTCCTTTTTTGGTGAGGGAAGGATTGATAGATGAGAATTATCCCATTTCAATCCTTGAACAAATCATTCCTCTCGTGCAGGAAAGGGCGAAAACTCTGGGAGAGATAGGGAGATGGACTGATTATTTCTTCCTTGAGAAAATAAATTATGACGAGCAAGCGGTGGAAGAATGGCTTAGGGACAGCGAACATAGACGCCTTCTTTCTCTTGCTGAAGAAGCACTCAGCCAATGCGAACCCTTTACGAAGGAGAAAGTTGAGGAAGTTTTGCGAGGGCTCGCTGAGAAGGAGGGGGTGAAGGCGAAGGAAATCTTCCACCCTCTAAGGGTGGCAGTGACGGGAAGAACAGTAAGTCCTCCCTTAATTGAATCCATAGTCATACTGGGCAAGGAGAGAACCCTGAAGAGAATAGAGGAAGCAATAGCGCTATTTAGCGAGGAATGAAGCCTT
>JBMFMH010000069.1:0-4305 GCA_049970775.1 bacterium
CATTCCACTATGGTGCGATTGAAACTTTTATGCCAAATCCCGAAATAACACCTCTATCTCCTCTATGCTTTTCGGCAATTGCTTGACCTCTTCATATCTCCCTCCCAATATCTCCCTTAAACACTCCTTAACAAAACCCTCTATCCTCCCCTTTATCTCCTCCTCGTATTCCTCTTTCCCTATGCTCTTGAACCCATGAGCGAATATGCTCCTATTCCTCCTTTCCAATGCTGACCTCAATTCCACCTTCCTCTCATTGAATAACCTCCCCAGAGGGTCATCTAACTCCCAAAGAAGCTCATAATCCTCCACCAACCCAATCTTTACCTTCCCTTCCCTCCTCTTCCCCTCATACTTACCCCGCCACTCCGTGGGAATCCTCTCAACATCCACATCCCAAGCCTTTATCTTATACTCAAAAAGGAGCCTCATCTGGGCGAGAGCCTCCGTTGCCCTATACAGTCTCGCCGTGGCATCATCGTATCTCCCCCTCGCCTCACAACGCTCCGCATTCAAAAGCAAATCCTGCACAATTGCATACTGCGTTCCCGCATGCTCATAACTTATGGAAATCCTCTCCTCCTTCACTTCCCGATAGAAATCCTCCTCCAACTTCATCCTATCCGCAATCACCTTATCCCAGAAACATAGATAATCATCCCATAATTGCTTCCTATATGGCTGTAATTTCTTAAAAGCCCTTAAGGAATCATAGGCATCCCAAAGGCGAAAGGCTTCCACTACCTCCTTTATCCTCTGCAAATCCTCACGCATTTCCGGGGAAAAACTGTAAGTTACGAGGGCGGAGCGCAGGCTCTCCTCAGCGCTCCTGTAATGATAATTTTGGAGAAGGGAATCCAAAAGGGAGAGAAGTTCCTTATAATAGGGAAAGGAGAGATGGATACGCTGGGTCGTTTCCCCTTCCCTCACCATAACGAGGTCTCGCCTTATTCCCGTTGTTAAGCAGATGTTAAAATTGAGGTGAGTAGCGACCCAGAAGAGGGAGGCGCCCATAGTCTTCGTTCCTCCCGTGTAATCGGCAAATACCTCAGCGTTGGGATTTTCTTTTTTAATTCGCTCCACCTCGTTCATTATCTTGCTGATGCAATTCTCGGGGTCATCGGGATTGACCTTGATTATCTCATGGGGATATTCGCCCGTTTTCTCAAGTATTGCTGGCACCTCCGTGTAGGAGCCTTGCCTCCCACCTGTATCCTCACTGCAAACGAAGACGATGAAATCCGGCTTCAATGTATTTATAGAGGTGATGAGGGGGTCTCTGCTTCCGCCGACGGTCAAAAACAAAATCTTCGCCATTTTCTATCTCACCTCCCTTATGAGAACCCAGCCAAAGGGAGTATAGTTATCTTCCTCCCCTTCCTTCCTCTTAAGAAATCTCCTCGTGAGGGGAAACTTCTCCCTATGGCTTCTGGAAAAGAACCTCGTTCTGACCATTGCCTTTAAATCATTGGGAAGGGCAAGCCAGATTGTGAGAGAGGGCAAGCCACCACCCCAACCAATCCTCAACAAGGTGCCTTTGCCTTTCGTTTTGTCTAAAAGCCAGTCGTAAAATCCCTTTGCTTTCTCCTCCCCTTCTTTCCTCTCCTCCTCGGCGACCTTCCTATAAAAGGAATCCACCTTGCTTAGAAAATCGTCAAAGCCATTGAAGAGCAAATTCCCCGCCTCTTGAAAGCGTGCAAAAAGCTCCTCATCAAATGTTATCTGGAATTCCGTTTCCATTGCTTCCTTCACAAACTCCAAAAATGTGGATATATCTGGGCGAGGTTTCCCCCCTGCAAGGGTCTCCTCCTCTCCCAAAAAGAGGGAATCCTTTTCCCAAGGCTGGGAGTCGCTCACCTTTATAACCCTTAACAAATCCGTATGGGGAGACCTGCTCTTATCCCTCAAACGATAACCCTCAAATATATCCTTATCCAACTCATCATCCTTTGCCTTTTCCCTTATCTTTTTATCCTCTAGCGCCGACCTCACCTTCCCCAGCAAATCCCTATTCCTCGTCATAGCATCATACCAGAGGGCGGTTCGCATCGCCCCCTTCAATGCGCTTCCCGGGATATACGGTCTTTGAAAAGCATCACGGGTAAAGGGACGAACCTGCTTTCCCTCCGGTGGACGGCAGGAAAGCCTACAGGAGTAAAGGGAGAGCTCATCAAGAAGGGATGAAGAAAGAAGCCCTTTCTCCCTGAGATACTCGGTGAGCGAGAAGCCCGCCTGCTCAAATCTCCTGAGGAAATCCATCAAAAGCCCCCTTCTTTGGAGGAATTCCCCTAACTTCGTTTCCCTCACCACGATGAACCTACCATCACTCACGACATATTCAAAGGGATAAAGGGCTTGAAACCTGCCACCGATATGAATCGGGGATAAAGGGAGAAGTTGGAATCTTTTAACTTTCAGCATCCATCATCACCCCCACGGGGAAAGCGAATGCGTAGCGATAAACTTTATGGGGAAAGCCATTTGGGGTAAGTTCAACGAGTTTACCCTTAACGAGTTTAGGGAAAACGGAACCCTCGCTTAACATCCAGACCCTCTTCTTCCTCTTTTGCAATCGCTGGAAGGGGGAAGTAGTCCAGCCGCCCTTCAGGCAAAGGTTATAATAACACTTGGAAAGGTCAATCTCTTCCTCCTCTGAAGGGATTACGGGGCTGAGGGTAAGGGTGGGAGAGGAAGGAGCGGGTGGAGGGAAGAGAGAAATCTCCTCAAAGGATTGAATTTGGAAGTAGCCGAAGCCCAAAGAGCGTTCCCCGCCGATGCCCATCTCTCCCAAAAAGCGGAGAGCCACCTTGAATTTCTCCAAGCAATTCTCATCGTTCAGGCGGAGGAGGAAGAAAAGGCCGCTATCCTCTGGGAAGAAGATAGCGGAGCGGTGATAAATCTGGGAGCGCATATTCCCTCTATCAAGGGTAACCGCTGGTAGGACCTCGGCTTTAGGGAGCGCAAAGGTCTCAAAGGGGAAGGAGATTTCCTCCCCCTTTATCCACTGGGAAAAAGCCTTGTAGGGGATGAAGTCGTATTCCTTCAAGTCCTTCCAGTTTTCCTCCTTGATTTTGGGAGGCAAGAGGGGAGGAGGGAAAAGGAGGACATCTTTATAGAAAGGGAAGGCGGAGGAAAGGAGGAAAGGCGGAGAGGAGAGGAAAGAAGCGATGAGGGATTCAAGCTCTTCCTTGCCGAAGAGAACGCCGTAGGCGTTGCAGAAAGCGGAAAATAGGAGGTCGGCGGGAACCCAGGATTGGCTCTCCTCCAAGCCAATCCCTGGTTCACCTATGTGAAAGGGGGAAATCGGCTTTAGTTTAACGAGGTAATCTCTCATAGTTAGAACTTCGCTATTTCCCCAAGCTTTGCCAAAGCTTCCTTTATATCCTTGACCTGCCATTCTTTTCTATATTCATCTCTGCCTGTGGAATACCAATCCGCCTTGCGATATTCAATCTGGGAAAGGCGGAACTTCACCTTGCCATAGCCACGGGAGCCATGCCCTCCAAGGTAATCGTCCTCCAAGAGGCGCATCGCGGAGAAGAGGTTCACCAAATCCCTCTCAAGTTGTTCCTCGTTCTCCACTGTATAGACGATTTCCAATTGGAAAACCGAGCCCGCTGGCACCCTCTCTATTTGGCGAGGATTGGCTGCTGAGGTTATCCTATCTATGGCGTTCTCAAATTTCCACTCCGTATAAAGGAGACCAGTTTCTATTTCCTTCAACATCTCCTTGCTATCCTCAGTGGGAAGAAGGTCCCGCACAGCGATACGGGAAGGGATATTCTCCCCTTCCCCTCTCTCCTCTACGGGCGTTGAACCGAATAGGCGACAGATTTCGCAATCTGTATCCGTGCAGGAGTGTATCCTTACTCCTCCGATATTCGCGTTGAAATCCTTCTGCATCTTCCTTTCCAGTAGAGAGCGCATCTTCCCCTTCAAAGAGCTTCCCGGCACATAGGGGAACTCGGTTATAGGGTCACGAACTACGGGCAAATCTATCCCACCTATCTTCATTGCCTCCCTTCTCGCCCCTATATGAAGTCCGGTGAGGCATTCCATTTCCCCTTTGATGATTATCTTTCCGAGGATAGGGCGTTCATCACGCATTCTCAATCACCTCCGTAAAATTTGTGATAGGCAATGAGCCCCTCAATGAACTGGGAAAGCTTCTTGAAATCCTCCTCATCGTTAACCTTATCAATCGCCTCGCTCAATACCCCCTGAAGCGGTTTTAAAGCCTGCTGTCTCCCGGCAGCATAAGCGAGGTGAATCTTCAAGGGCTGTGTTTTCTCCCGTATGTTTATC
>JBMFMH010000069.1:4405-9799 GCA_049970775.1 bacterium
GCTTCTCAACTTTCTCAAAAAGTTCTCGCATTTTTCATAAACTGGCGCCCTTTGCTGTTCTCTTTCTCTTCTCTCAAAACTCATTTAACTTGCACCTCCTTTTTCTCTCATTAATAGGTCTATCCAATGAGCGAAATGAGCGAGAAGGGGAATATTCTCCCTCTCCAATAAATTTGACTTAGCGAATTCCCACCATTTATCCGCTAAATCCCTTTTATCCGCTAAATCCCTTTTCCGCAGGCTTTCCCTTATCTTCCCAACGATATAAATGAGATAGACAAAGGAGTGTATCTTTTCCTCCACCTTCTCCCAGCCCCTACGAACCTCCAAAAGCCGATAGATAAGGGAGCGAGGAAGAAGGAGCTCGTAATGTCCATCCTTTAATTCCCCGAAATCCCGCAAAATCCTCTCCTTCCAGCCCTTCACCTTGAAGCTTTCCTCCCAAGTAGGTTGTATTTCCTTGACGAAGAAGGAAAACCTATCCCTCCCCGCTTTCTTCGCCGATTTCTCCAATTCCCTGCTCATCTTCGCCATATGATACAATGGCTCCTTCTCATCGCATACCACATATCCCGAGGAAATGGTGAAGGAGGGATTTTGGCTGAAAAGGGAAAACTTCTCCCGAATCTCAAAGGCGCTCTCCAAAACATCGCTCCATGCCCCCACTATGAAGGCATCATCACCACCGGAGTAAACGACCGCCAACTCTTTACCCTTCAGGATGTCATCAATATATACTTTAAAGAAGAGGGAAAGGAAACGAGAAAGCGTTGCAAGCCTTGAGAAGGAAAGCCCCTTCCCCAGCCCTTTTGAAAAAATCAGCCCCAAATGGTCCACATCTAATTGCAATATTCCAATCCTTTGGGCACCTATTCCCGATTTCGCTAAGGCATCAAAATCCTTCAGATTGCCGTCCTTGTCGAGCTTGGCGTGGCGGGCGAGGGGAAGAAAATGGATGCGGGGATGAGGGGGCAAGTCATCCGGTTTAGCACTTATCAAGAAGAACCTCTCGGCTTGCGGTAGGTATGAGCTCAAGTCACTTTTGTCAACCAATTTATAGGAAGCACCCGGAAGGCGAATTTCCCCCTGCGGATGAGCGATGAAGCAGGGATTTTTCATCTTTGCTATCTCGCCTCCGAGCTTGAAGAGGTTATAACAGAGAGGGCAGAAGCGAACCCCCTCTTCTATTTGCTGTAATACCTCCGAGGGGCTCTTGCAGACATCGCATTCCTCAGCCTCAACCTCTATCGGCTGGAAAAGATTTTCCACACTGGAGAACTTGTTCCGCTTGTCTTTCTCAAGAAGGGTAAAAAGCTGTTTTCTCTTCAAAGATAAACCCTCTCCCACCAATTCTTCCTTGGATAACGGGACCCACTGGAGGGCAAGGTAGAGTTTTCCTCCCAAATTCTCCCATAACCACTCGTTAACTTCCTCCTTTATGCCCTGCAGGACTTTTTCCGCTTGACTATTGTTGGGAAGCAGGATTTCAAATTGGGCTCCTCCACAGAAGAGGAGGTTTGCAGGTGGGAGATTAAGTCTTTCAAGGATTAAGGCGGGAATGTGGTTCGCTAAAAGCTCAATATAAAGGGAGCGAGCTCGCAAGCTTTTAAGGGCACCTTTTGAGGAAATCGTATAGATGAATTTCTGAACGCCGGATATATCCCCTCTAACATAGAGGAAATCGTTTCCCTGGGAGTCGTATAGGGATAGGGCGATGGCGCAGGTGAGCTTGAGATGGTCGTAAAGGGAGATATCGGGGTCTTTTTCCGGGTTAATGAGGTCTTTCTCATCCAAAACAGCCCTCGTTTCCGAGGGGACGAAAGTGAGGAGTTCCTCAAGGAGGGAGAGGAGGGCGGGAATGCTATGGATGGAGGAAATCCTTGAATTGAGGGAATCTAAGAGGGATTTGTAAAGAGTGGTGGAAGCGGAGGCGTTTTTTCTTTCCGTTGGGGCAATGAAGCGTTGGGATAGAGGTTGGAGGGACCAATAAGAGGGAGAAGGAGGTGGTTTTCCCTCCAATTGAATTTTAGAGAGGATGGAGCGAAGAGGGATTTCCCTTTCCCATTTTCCCTTTTCCCCTGAGGAAAGGTCTTCCTTTTCCGGGCGTTCACCGGCGCTTAGCTGGTCGGCTTGGCGTAGGATTTGGAGGAGATTTTCCCATTGGGGGAGGGGAGAAGAGGGGGAATGGTGGTTGAAGATGAGGGCTTCAACGATTGGTTTAAGGTTTGGAGGAAAAAGGTGAGGGGAAAAGGGAGCGGAGGAGAACCAGTCGGCGCCCCATTGCTCGTGCTTTTTAATAGTTGGGTCAGGCTCAGCTCTTTGGACGAGCTTGCCGATATCGTGAAAGAGAGAAGCGAGAAGGAGGGCAGTTCTTCCCTCCTCTTTGGATAAATTAATCTTAAATCACCCCCTGAGAATTTTTTAAAACC
The DNA here is from genome assembly GCA_049970775.1 of bacterium. Lineage (GTDB taxonomy): Bacteria > Armatimonadota > JACIXR01 > JACIXR01 > JACIXR01 > JACIXR01. The sequence continues at coordinate 6,835 of JBMFMH010000069.1, forward strand.
ACTTTGGTGCGATTGAGAACCCTTTTAGAAATGATAGCATAAAAAAGAAGGCTGTCAATAAAATTTTTTAGGTGATTCCCAATTTTACTGGGATATGGTGGATTAAAGTCTGGAATTTGCGACCCAATTCCTTTATCTTAACGAATAACTACCACATCCTTGAGTCGCTCAGCGGGTTCCACCCTGAGCTCTATCAACTTGCCTCCTTCAAGCTTTCCCTCAACCGTCGTCCTATAGGGGGCATAAAGCTTGAAATGAACATCCCACTCCTTTGGCCAAGCAGGAAACAAGAAGATTTTCTTTCCTTCCGTCTGCATCAACATCGCTTGCAGAGCCTTCATCAGAACGCCTCCGTGGTCCTGGTCAGGTGTCCAATCGTAATTAGGTCCCCAAAAGGCGGGAAATCTGCAAAGCGGATTCTTCGCCCTCGCCCTTCCCACTATATAATCCTTCGCCTCCTCTGCGAGACCGAGATAAGCCATAAAGATATCATCCTGCCGCCAACCGAAATTTCCCCTATCAAGCCGGTGTCTTAACGCCTCTATCCCAAGCTCTCTATTGGGTTTCTCAAAGGAAACGAGGCGGAAAGGGAAAACAGCATAAAGCTCGGGATTTTCCACATTCATCTTCAGGGAATATCTCTCCGCAGGAGCGAGCATTCGCACGCCCTCAACCTCCCGAACGGGGAGAGGAGGAATCTTGTTCCTAAATTCCTCTAAGAACTGGCGAAAATCCTCCGGCATCTTATCCTGTGGTAGGGAAAGAAGCCGAGCGGTGACGCAATGTAGACCAGCTATTTCCGGCATTGGGTTTCTACATTCCCACCATGTCTCAAGCGCCTGTGCGGGCTCCATTACGAGCTTCCCATCCGCATCTGTTCTGTAGAAGTTATTGAAGAAAAGGATAACTTCCCGTGCAACCGGTATTAGTTTTTCCCTGAGAAACTCTTCGTCCTCGGTGAATTCGTAATAATCCAACATCATATTAACCAATTCCAACCCTCCCACCCATTCGTATTTGTGCCAGCGTGAGCTTTGTAGCTTATCTTCCCTTTCCGAAGCCGGCTTCTCCCAGCCGTAAGTATCCATAAAGACAGCTCCCCAAGGGTAGATGCACTCGGGATAGTAGGCTCCTTCAAATCCGAAATATCTTCTTGTGCGATATTTGCATACCTCAAACACTTCCCCGGCATACATATTGAATAGACCTCGCATAATATCAAAATCCCCGCTCATACAACAGCTTATGTAGGGAAGGCGGGTATTCTGCCACCAGTAGCCTGGACCCCATCTCCTATAATCCGCATCGCCGAAACAGCCTGGCCAGGGCATAGTGAATAGGGAACCATTGAACTTAATGGGATAGCTCCCCCTTCCCGCACAAGCTGTGATGAAGCGTTGGAGGGCATAGGCAAGGGCTACATCGTAGCCGGGCGCATTCCTATCCCCGGCGAGAAACTCACCATCAAGGAAAAGCTGAAGCCTTTCTGGGGAAACCACGGCGCATATGTGATGCCATTTGCCGGGCTTCAAAACATTTTCAGCGGTGATAACTCGCTCGCCCACAATCAATCTCAAGCTCTTCCCAGGATAAGTATCAAGGAGAAAGCCATCGGATTTGCCCGGTGTTATCTTATCAATTATCCTCCCACCTTGGTCATCCCTATCTACCTTTATCCAAGCCTCAACAGCGAAAGCTTCAAATTCACCGATATTGATATTCAGCACCTCCCCAATGGAGGGCTCAAACAAACTAACCGCCACATCTTTACCATTGAGCTTTTTAGCCCTGTTTTGGGATAAACTAGCGATTTCCTCAGGGGTAATCGCTCCTCGCAGAAAAGAAAGGCGAGCGATTTTCCCCTTAAACCTGCTCCCTCCTTCCTGGTCAATCCCAATCCTGAGAGGATGAGGATTTTCCGGTATTACCCTTTTATTTTTCGCTGACCCTCTATCCTTGATATAAATCCAGCTTCTGCTCCAAAACGCTTTCCACCAAGCTATGTGCCTTTCCCTTCTTCTATTAAAATCCTCCTTTTCCGTCCTCAGCGCCAGCTCTTTTATATCTTTTAGCCATTTTTCCGGAGAAGAAGGTTGCTCGCTCAATACATAGATGCTGAAGATATGATGTCTTTTGTTTTCGCTTTTCAATCTCCTATCATCTATTTTCTTCGCTCCTTCCCCCTTGATGTAAGCGCCAAAGATGCGATGGATTAGAGGGTCGTGCCAGGGAGCAGAAAGGAGGTCTTGAAAGCGCATCGTGAGCTCTGGACCGAAGGATTTTTCGTTATAGTGATACCAACCTATTGCGGACTTCTCGTTTTCCAATATTCTGTCTGGTTGGATGATGACGGGAGGTGGATTGGGGCAAGCATTGAAGATATCGCTCACTTCAAACGAAGTTAGAGGCGTGGGTTGCGTCCTCCAAAGTTCAAAGGATAGAGTTGCTGATGTGGGCTTTTCGCTGTCCACTGTCGCATATATCACGGGATTATTAGCATCCACCCATATATGGATTTCAACGAGATTCTGCAATCTCGGAGGTTCTGCCTTGATGAGGATTTCGCCCTTACGAAGGATAAGCCTTTGCTCAAATTTTCCTCCCTTGGAAAAGGGATTGGGGGTGAGGGATAGACGCACCTTTCCCACTTTGAGAAGGCGATTGTATTCATCCCAGGCATCGGATTTCCCGATGTAGAAGAAGAGGTCGCTGTCCTCCTCTACCCAAAGGTTGAGAGTGATGTCGCCATTTCCAAGCGGCATAGAGCCAAGCGCATTTTGGGAGGGAGAATCCCAGACTACATTATAATCGTCTAAATTAGGAAATGAAGCGAGGAGGGTAAGGGAAAGGGATAAGATAATTAGGAAAAGGAGAACATTCATAATCATCACTTCCTTTAATTTTTGGAAAATAATAAAGAAATTTGAGAGAAATTTCAAAGGGTTGGGCTTTGTTGCTGGTATGG